>CAZCQT010000301.1:0-2819 GCA_964500905.1 uncultured Moorellales bacterium | reverse complement strand
GAATAACAAGAAAAACAAAAAAACCACCTTTCAAAAAAAGGCATTTTGTCGCCTTGGATAGAAATAAGAATTTGGGTGAATATTGTTAAAAAATTTATTTTTGGGCAGCTTTTAGATCTATTGCATTCGGTATTAGAATATGTTCTAATGTATTTATGCGTTTTTTAACATATAATTATTTTTGAGAGATTTAGTTAGGGGGTGGTGTAATGGAACAGCTTAAAACTCCCATCTTTGATGCGGTAAAAAAATATATAAATGACGGTACCATTCCATTTCATGTGCCCGGGCACAAACAGGGTAGGGGATTGGTGGAATTTGGTGACTTTATAGGGGAGAATGCCTTAAAAATGGATCTCACCTGCACCTTGGGTCTTGATAATATCTGTAATCCAAAAAATGTGATCCAGGAGGCGGAGGCCTTAGCTGCTCAGGCTTACGGAGCGGATAAAGCATTTTTTCTAGTTAACGGAACAACCGCCGGTATTCAAGGAATGATTATGGCGGTTTGCCAACCGGGGGATAAGATTTTATTGCCCCGTAACGCTCATAAATCAGCTATTGGCGGTCTTATTATGAGTGGTGCCCATCCTATTTATATTGAGCCCCAGGTGGATTTAAGTTTTGGTATTTCTATGGGAATTACTCCTGAGCAAGTGGAAAAAGCTTTTTACTTGCATTCCGATATTAAGGCAGTATTTATTGTTTACCCCAATTATTATGGTACTGCCTCAGATTTAAAATCAATTGTTGCTATAGCACATGCCCAAGGAGTTCCCGTAATTGTAGATGAGGCTCATGGGGGTCACCTCTATTTTAGCGATGAATTGCCTGTTTCGGCTATTGAAGCAGGTGCAGATATAGTAGCCAGCAGTACTCACAAGCTGGCTGGCTCAATGACACAAAGTTCCATGCTACTAATGAACGAGGGATTAATTGCTTCCGAAAGGGTGAAGGCAGTTTTAAATCTCACCCAGACTACTAGTCCCTCATATTTGTTGTTGACATCCTTGGATTTGGCCAGAAAACAAATGGCTATTAAGGGACGGGAATTAATTAGAAAAACCCTGGGGTTAGCAAATTGGGTACGACAGGAAATTAGAGATATTGAGGGAATTAAATTATTTGGTGATGATTTAGCGGGTATACCGGGTTGCTATGCTTTTGATCCTACAAAAATAATCATCAATGTTACCGGTTTGGGTATGTCCGGTTACGAGGTTGAGCACCTTTTAAGAGATCGGTATCAGATTCAGGCTGAGCTATCGGATCTATATAATGTAATGTTTGTCATAACCATTGGCGATAATCAGGATACAATACAGTATTTAGTAAAATCTATTAAAGCAATTTCCATGGCGAATCCTTTGAAAAATATTCTTAAGCACTGCCCGCCATTACCGGAGCTGCCAACTCAAATGCTTTTGCCCAGGGAAGCTTTTTATGGGGAAACAACCGCTGTGCCCTGGGATGAGGCTGCGGGAGAAATTAGTGCGGAATCCATTATGGCCTATCCACCGGGTATTCCTTTAATTTGTCCCGGGGAATTAATTACCCAAGGTATCGTAGATTATGTAAATATATTAAAACAAGAGCATGCTGATTTGCAGGGTACTGAAGATAAGCAAATTAATGAAATCAAGGTCATGAAAAATGTCAGTTCCATCAATAAATCTGATGTTATGGAAGATGTTTGCTAGCTTAAAAGGAAATATCCCTTCTGTGGCGAATACTATTCATAGCAGAATTTCGGGTAGTCTTAGCTGGAGGTGAAAAAATGGATTGGTTCATGGTAGCTTTTGTTTTATTCTTGGTTGGTTTTGGACTCTATTATTTGACTCGTCAAGTGAATGATCCCGGAGAAAAAGTATTTCCCTTTAATTCCGTAGGGGAGTTTGCTTCTCCTTCTTTTGAAGCTAATGGTAACAGCGACAATCCGGCTTAATATTATTATCAATTTTTTAGCCTTGCATCTTTGCAAGGCTTATTTTTTATAAACAGCTTACTTTTACTATAACAGATAATTTTTTGAAAGATTTGCAGGATTTTGTCAAATTAATGGGGAAATAAACGCTAAGCTTATGGGAGAAGGGGATGTCAGACTTGAAAACAGCATTTATCATCAACCCGTCGGCAGGCAGGGGCAAAACAGCCAAAGTATGGGAAGATTTAAGATATACCAGCTTGATTATCGGGGTCAAAGGGGATTCTTATTTTACCGCAGGTCCGGGGGATGCCAAAGAATTTGCAAAGAAATTATCGGGAAGGGGCTACAAAAGGGTATTTGTTCTCGGCGGAGATGGAACTGTAAATGAGGTAATTAACGGACTTAAGTTAGATTCTGTTCAGCTAGGGATTATTCCCACGGGTACGGGTAATGATTTTTGCCGTATGTTGGGAGTTTCAAACAAGCCTCAAGAAGCAATTGAGCAATTGCTTAAAGGTAAAACAAAAATTGTAGATATAGGTGAGGTTAATGGAAGGCGTTTTTTGAACACCATAGGAGTTGGTTTCGATGCGGAGGTTGCAAGAACTACCAATGAGCAATATCAAAACTTAAACGGAACCCTTGCCTATCTGGCGGCCGTAACTAAGGTTTTGAGAGAATATAAAAATGAAGAAATGACAATAGAAACTGAAGGTCTTACTATCACGGGAAAGATGCTGTTAGTGGCTATTGGAAATGGCAGTTACTTTGGTGGTGGGATGAAAATCGTACCTCAGGCAATTATTGATGACGAAATTTTTCATTTATGCCTAATTGGAGATGCCTCTAAACTGGATGTGCTAAAAAATGTTTCAAAATTATATCCACACAT
>CAZCQT010000300.1:0-2830 GCA_964500905.1 uncultured Moorellales bacterium | reverse complement strand
CCTTGTCTACCTTATCATATTCGATTTCAGGAAAAATCAGTTGTTCTTTCAAGCCCAATGTGTAATTACCTCTACCGTCAAATCCGTGGGGGTTAACACCACGAAAATCACGTACCCTTGGCAATACAACTCCTAACAATTTGCCGGCAAAAGCATACATGTTTTCGCCTCTTAGAGTTACCTTAACTCCGATAGGCATTTTTTCTCTCAGTTTAAAGGCAGCGATAGATTTTCTGGCTCTGGTAATAATAGGTTTCTGCCCGGAAATTGCAGTTAAATCCGCCACTGCACCATCTAAAAGCTTCACATTTTGGGTAGCTTCCCCAACACCCATGTTTACGACGACCTTTGAAAGCTTCGGTATCGCCATCACATTGCTATATCCAAATTTCTCCTGCAGGGCAGGCATAGCTTCCTTTTGATACTTTTCTTTAAGTGTGGCCATTTAAGCTGACCCCCTTTCCCACAACTAATCTAACACTTCACCGCATCTCTTACAAATTCTAACCTTTTTACCATCGGTCAGAACTTTTTTACCAATCCTGGTAGGCTGCTTACACTTGGAGCAATATAACATTATATTGGAGCTGTGAATCGGGGATTCCTTCTCCACAATGCCTCCCTGAGGCAATGCTCTAGTGGGACGGGTGTGTCTCTTTACGATATTGCCCTTTTCAACCACTACCCTTTGTTCCTTGGGGTCAACCCCTAACACCTTGCCTTTATGACCGGCATCTTTACCTGTGATGATAACTACTGTATCACCTTTTTTAACATGAACCTTTGAGGCCAAGATCTTCACCTCCATAGCCTTCCATCAATAATAACTTACAGAACCTCCGGAGCCAGGGAGATAATTTTCATATAGTTTTTTTCTCTTAGCTCCCTTGCTACTGGTCCAAAAATACGGGTTCCCCTTGGATTACCCTGTTCATTAATTATCACCGCTGCGTTCTCATCAAATTTAATATATGAGCCGTCGGGCCTTTTGATGGAACGTTTAACTCTTACAACTACAGCTCTAACAATGTCCCCTTTTTTAACAACGCCGCCAGGTGTTGCTTCTTTAACTGTTGCGACGATTACATCGCCCACAGAAGCATACTTCCTGCCTGTACCACCCAAAACACGAATGCAAAGAATTTTCTTTGCTCCGCTATTATCTCCTACTTTGAGTACGGTTTCTTGTTGTATCACAGGACTAACCCCCTTCTTTCACGGTAATTGCCTGCAAGTGGTTAAATGTCTTTTGTTGCTTCCACTACTTCCACCAGCCGCCATCTTTTATCTTTACTTAAGGGGCGGGTTTCCATAATCTTAACCACATCTCCCTCATGGCATCTATTATTTTCATCATGGACCTTAAAGCGTTTACTGGTCTTCACCCTTTTTCCATACAGGGGGTGACGCTCTAAGGTTTCCACGGATACTACAATGGTTTTATCCATTTTATTGCTGACAACTTTTCCAATTCGGACTTTACGAGCAGACCTGTCGGTCAAAGAAATCCCTCCTTCTTACCGGTTTAAATATGAATTAAACCTTTTTTAATTCTCTTTCGCGAAGAACTGTTTTTGTTCTCGCGATATTTTTGCGGACATCCCTGATACGCATTGGGTTATCCAATTGGCCAGTTGCCATTTGAAAACGCAAATTAAACAATTCCTGCTTAAGATCTGCCACTTTTCTTTCTAATTCATTTGTAGTCAAATCTCTGATCTCACTAGCTTTCATTGGCATCACCACCCACTTCTGCTCGCGTGATGAATTTAGTCTTTACCGGTAGCTTATGTGCAGCCAATCTCATCGCTTCCTTAGCAACTTCCTCGGAGACCCCTGCCAGTTCAAACATTACCCTACCGGGCTTTACTGCTGCCACCCAATACTCGGGAGTACCCTTACCGCTGCCCATCCTGGTTTCTGCCGGCTTAGCGGTAATGGCCCGATCCGGGAAAATTTTAATCCAGACCTTTCCACCACGTTTAATATAACGGGTCATGGCAATACGAGCCGCTTCAATTTGACGAGATGTAATCCATCCCGGCTCCAAGGCTTGTAAACCATATTGCCCATAATTTATCTCATTGCCTTTATGTGCACGGCCGGTAAGCTTTCTGGGCTTGTGAGGCCTGCGCCATTTAGTCCTTTTAGGCATTAACATCTTATCTGCCTCCTTCCTCTACCGCCCCTTTTGCCTCGGGAAGGATTTCTCCTTTATAGACCCAAACTTTTACTCCCAGCTTGCCGTAAGTGGTATTAGCTTCGGCAAAACCGTAGTCAATGTCTGCCCTCAAGGTATGAAGAGGCACTTTCCCCTCACTGTACCATTCTGTTCTGGCAATTTCCGCGCCTCCCAAGCGACCGGCAACTGCTATTCTGATACCCCCGGCACCCATTCTCATGGTTCTGCCAACGGCCTGTTTCATTGCTCTTCTGAAGGATGTTCTTTTTTCCAATTGTGCCGCTACATTTTCCGCAACCAATTGAGCATCCAACTCAGGCTTTTTAACTTCGACAATATTAATGCTGACTTTTTTCTCGGTAAGCTTCTCTAAATCCTGACGAAGTTTTTCTACTTCACTGCCGCCCCGGCCTATTACTATGCCCGGCTTAGCGGTATAAAGCAGTATTTTTAAATTGTTAGCCGCTCTTTCAATCTCCACCTTCGGCACTCCTGCGGCGAACAGTTTTTCTTTAACATATTTTCTTACTTTAAAATCCTCATGCAATAAATCACTGTAATCTTTATCGGCATACCATTTGGAATCCCAGTCTTTGATGATGCCGATTCTTAAACCCTTAGGATGAACCTTTTGCCCCACTACTAAAC
>CAZCQT010000299.1:0-2844 GCA_964500905.1 uncultured Moorellales bacterium | reverse complement strand
AAACCGCTTACTTTATTTTTCAATAAAGAAAACGGCTTTTTCTATTTTTATTTAATTTAATTTTTCTTAGTTTTACAAGGTGTAAATATGCTAAATATGTTAATTTAATCATGTATCAACATATCTACACACTCCATATCTAAAACTACTGATACCTCAATTTTATTTCTCAATTCCTTATTTCTAAAATCATCACCATCTTTGGTAAAAGTAACATAGTTCGTAAGGTGTTGAAAATTAAGGATTTCTACGTATCTTTCCTTTGCATTCCTATTACGCATTCGATATGACTCGTCCACCCGAACATGTCCACTGGTTGAATTTCTAGTGTTTGATAGCCTAGGTCTTTTAAGGTGCTCAGGTCTCTGGATAATGTTCCGGGATCGCAGGATATGTAGATTAGTTGCTTGGGTGTTGCATTTGCTATTGCTTTCAGGACGGGTAATGTTGCTCCTTGTCTTGGGGGATCTAGTAGTATTAGATCCGGTTTTATGTTTTTTACTATTAGTTCGGGTAATGCTTTTTCTACGGTTTCGGCAATAAATTCGGTGTTAGCAATGTTATTAAATTCGGCGTTTGCTTTTGCATCTTCAATAGCCGATGAATTTGCTTCTATGCCATATACTTCTTTTGCTTTCTTCGCCAGCCATAGGCTTAAAGTGCCTGTGCCGCAATAGAGGTCGAATGCTGTCTCGCTACCGTCTAGGTTAGCGTATTCAAGCATCTTTTCTGCAAGAACGGTGGCTTGTCGTGTATTAACTTGAAAAAAAGCCGAGGGGGAAATTAAAAACTCTAGATCACCAAGTTTTTCTTTTATTCGCTCGACTCCTGCCAACAATTTAAAATCCCTGCCCAATATTTCTTTTGGATTAGGGTTGATATTATGCATTACCGATTTTACTTGGTTGTTTTCAGCCATAACCTTTGCCGCAATGGCTTTTCCTTGGGGAAAATGAGCTGAAACGGTGATAAAGATAATCATCATTTCTTTAGTTGCTTGGCTTTGCTTTACTACAACATGCTTTAAAGAGCCTGTTTTAGTTTTGGAATTGTATGCAATTACATTTTGCCTGTTTAGCTCTTCCTCCAGTTTTTTAATCAGGCTGTTAACTTCTGGGGATAATAACAAGCAGTCATCAAAGGAAATTAATTGTCGGCTTCCGGTTTGATAGTAACCCAATTTTAATTTCCCTTTTATTTGAGCAGCATGAAGTTGTGCCTTATTACGGTAACGCCAAGGTTCTTTCATTCCCAAAATTGGATTTACTGACACATCTTCCAGGTTTCCTATGCGTGACAGTGCATTTTTTATAGTTCAACTGTGCCCGATAGTTTAGATGTTGCAATTGGCAGCCGCCGCAGCTATCGTACACGAGGCAAAGGGGGTTTATTCTTTCCGGTGAGGCTTCTACAACCGATAAGAGTCTTGCCCTGCTGAAATTTTTACGGACTTCTGTTATTTCGGCTTCAATTTTTTCATCAGGCAAAGCACCCGGTATAAAGGTAACAAGGTTTTCGATACGGCCCACCCCCGCACAATCGTGGGATAAATCATCAATTTTTAGAATTATTTTCTGGCCCGGTTGCAGCATCCCAGTACACTCCTTAAAAATCTATTGTGCCAATCTTTAAAGCCATTTTACCAAAAAAAAACATAGCATATATGGTATATTTGTTTCCTTATTTAGTTTTTTAATATTCACAGTTGTCCTCCGGGATTTCCCATCTGCAGGACCTCATATCAATGCGACCATCGGGAAGAAATGATACCCCTTCAGATTTTAGCTTCTCTTCCCTAATTTCTGCAAAATTCCCGCCGGACACAGAACCGTCAGCCATAACTACGCGATGACAAGGTAAATCTTCGGAGCAAAAACGCATTGCTCGCCCAACTTCCCTTGCACCGCGAAATCGCCCAAGCATATCTGCAATTTGCCCGTAAGAAACTACTTTTCCGTAAGGGATTTGCTCTACAATCTTGTATACCTCAGAAAAAAAACTGCCTTTCACCATCTTTTGCTTTCTCCAATCAATTTGCCCTGATTTTATTTTTCGTTCTTGCAACTATGCCCATTATTATTTTTCCTTTTCACTTGGCTATATTGTTCCTCATATTAAGTTTATCCTTCACCCTTTAACATATATTTACCTGCTTTTCTAAATAAAAAACGGCAAGCAAAGCGTCTTTTAGCCCTGCTTGCCCTCTTCGCACTCTAATTTTTTACTTTTAATAATCTCATTCCATTAGCTATAACCACTAGGGTTGCACCGGTATCGGCCAAAATGGCTATCCAAAGATTTAAGATACCGGGGAAAACCAGCAACACAGCCAGGATCTTAACAATTAGGGCAAAGCCAATATTTTGTTTGATTATGCCCAGTGCTTTGCGACTTAAATCTAATAAGAAAGGCAATTTGGATAAATCATCGCCCATTAATACAATATCCGCAGTTTCCATGGCAGTATCCGTACCGGCCCCTCCCATGGCAATACCAATGTCAGCGGCAGCCAAAGCAGGTGCATCATTGATACCGTCTCCAACCATTGCTACTACCTGATACTGTTCCTTAAACTCTTTCACCGCGGTCACTTTATCCTCAGGTAAGAGGGAAGCTTTAAAATCCTCTAACTGCAGTTTTGCTGCTAAATTATAGGCTGCCTTCTGATTATCGCCGGTAAGCATTAAAGTGGCGATATTTTGGTTGTTTAATTTTTTCACTGTTTCCGAACTGGTCTCACGTAGGACATCGTCACAGGCAAGAGCGCCTAAAAGCTCTTGATGGCTGCCGACTACTACAACGGTTTTACCTTGCTCTTCAAGTTCCTCTATCTGTCTTTCTATT
>CAZCQT010000298.1:0-2857 GCA_964500905.1 uncultured Moorellales bacterium | reverse complement strand
TCCTGAATTCTTTTTCAAAAACAAAAACCATTTTGTTTTCACCGCAAGGTCAGGTCTTTTGTCAATCAAAGGCCCTGGAATTATCCAGCTTGGACAGATTAATTCTAATTTGCGGCCATTATGAAGGAATTGATGAAAGGGTACATGAACAGCTTGTAGATGAAGAATTATCTATTGGCGATTACGTTCTCACCGGTGGAGAATTGCCGGCCATGGTTTTGATTGATGCTGTCACAAGATTTTTGCCGGGGGTCCTGGGTTCAGCAGATTCTGCCAGCCAGGATTCTTTCAGTGATGGATTATTAAAATACCCCCAATATACCAGACCTAGGGTATATAAGGGTTTCGCGGTCCCGGAAATATTGCTTTCCGGGAATCATGAAGAGATTCGTTTATGGCGAAGGGAACAATCATTGTTACGCACTAAGCAAAGACGAGCAGATTTGCTGAAAAGAATCGACTTGTCTAAAGAGGACAGATTGTTGTTGCAGAAAAACGAGGGGAAAAACGAGCAGTAAGCATTAACTTGTAATGTATAGTTTTGTTTGCTATAATATTATTTGGCTTTTTTATGTAAATAAATACTTTGATACATATTTTAAATGGAAGGAGGCAAGCTTGATGGAAATCATTAAGGCTATAGAAAATGAGCAATTAAAAAAGGATGTACCTAATTTCCAACCGGGTGACACAGTTCGGGTGCATGTAAAGGTTGTTGAGGGCAGCCGTGAAAGGATTCAAGCCTTTGAAGGTGTTGTTATTGCTAAAAAAGGCGGCGGCTTAACAGAAAATTTTATTGTTCGCAGGGTATCCTATGGTGTAGGGGTTGAAAGAACATTTCCAATTCATTCACCAAGGATCGATAAAATCGAAGTACTTCGCCGCGGTAAAGTCAGAAGGGCTAAACTCTACTATTTGAGGGAAAGAACTGGTAAGGCTGCAAGAATTAAGGATAGAATGATGTAATTTTATGGGGACTAGCCAAGCTGGTCCTTTGTTTTTAAATCTGTGCCTTTGCTATTTAAAACAAAAGCATGTAATTCTGCCTTAGGTCAGTTTCGTGGTACATATATAATTGGCTTATCGGCGGTTTTGGAGGATATGGATGTTTGCTGCGAAGAGAAAAAGAACGCCTATTTTTGAATTGGTTGAGTCGGTTGCGATTGCGGTTGTCCTTGCGCTGGTTATTCGTATTTTTCTGTTTGAGCCATTTTACATTCCTTCCGGTTCAATGGAGCCTACATTACAAATTGAAGATAAAATCATTGTTAATAAAGTTGTTTATAGATTCAAGGAGCCTCAGAGGGGAGATATTCTTGTATTCAAATATCCGCTTGACCCAAGTCGGGATTATGTAAAAAGGGTTATTGGATTGCCGGGAGAAACATTGGAAATAAAGGACAGCGCTGTTTATATAAACGGAAGCTCTTTAACTGAAAGTTATTTGCCGTCAGATTTAAAACTTATGGACTTTGGACCGGTATCTATTGCTGACGGCTCATACTTTATGATGGGTGATAATAGAAACAATAGCCAGGATTCCAGGGTTTGGGGGGTTTTGCCGGAGAATTATATAGTTGGCAAAGCATTTTTTATATTTTGGCCCGGAAGCCGCATCAGCGTATTAAAGTAGGTGGAAAACTTGCAAATCCAATGGTACCCTGGACATATGGCTAAAGGAAAAAAACTCCTGACCGAGCAACTAAGGTTAGTTGATATAATCATTGAAGTCTTAGATGCCCGTATTCCCCTCAGTTCGGCCAATCCGGATTTTCAGCATCTGGTACAAAGAAAACCAAGAATCATTATTTTAAATAAGTCTGATTTAGCTGATCCGGCTCTGACTAAACAATGGATTACATATTACAACCGAAAAGGTGAAAAGGCAATTAGTTTTGATTCCAAGACATCAAGGGGAACGGATCAGCTAATAGAGGTAATAGTAAAGTATACTAAAGGCAAAATGTCAAAAATGAAACTATTGCTGCCGCGAGCCAGCAGGGCTATGATTGTAGGTATTCCAAATACAGGAAAGTCCACCTTAATAAACAGTCTTGCTAAAAGAAGGATGGCAAAGACAGGTAATAAACCCGGAGTCACCAAAGGCAAGCAATGGATCAGAATAATTTCTGATTTGGAATTACTCGATACGCCGGGGCTCCTGTGGCCAAAATTTGAGTCCCCGGAAATTGGTTTCTGCTTGGCTGCCACTGGCGCGATCAGTGATTTGGTTTTTGATTTACCAGGGGTTGCGTCTACCCTGCTTAATTATCTTAAAACTGAGTATCCCCATGCGCTTTTAGAAAAATATAAGTTTATAAGCCTGGCTGATTCCGCTGAGGATTTGCTTAAGCAGTTAGGACAGCAGCGTGGTTTTTTACAGATCGGAGGTTTAATTGACCTGGAAAAAACTGCGACAGCCTTTTTGCGTGACTTCAGGCAGGGAAAACTCGGCAGGATAACCCTGGAAAAGCCTGTATTTGGCAGCAAGGATTAAATTGAAGGTGATCTTTTGAAAATAAGAGATATAGAAAAATTGTTAGGAAGCCAAACAGACATTTCTACGGAACTGGGAGCGAGGCTTCTGGCAGATGAGCGCATCGGGGTCCAAAAGTTATATGCCAAATATTTGAAAAAAAAAGAACTGGAGCAAGCAGAGCAAAGGCGGCTTAATGGGTTATATAAAATAGAAAATAGTGCCCTGCTTCGCAGCAAAAGGGTTGCCGGTATCGATGAGGCAGGGTGCGGGCCCTTGGCAGGACCTGTTTATGCAGCTGCGGTAATTCTAGCTTCGGATAAGTATATTTTAAGATTAAATGATTCCAAGGTGATTTCAGCCGCTATCCGGGAGGAGATT
>CAZCQT010000297.1:0-2871 GCA_964500905.1 uncultured Moorellales bacterium | reverse complement strand
AATAATAAAATATCCAATCAGACCTACAACCATAATAAATACTGACGGTGGTAACCCCGCCTTAATGGGCGTTCCCCAAGCATCACGCATTACTAAAACCATCCAGGGAATTGACATGGCCATACCGCCAATAGAGGGGATAGCTAAAATACCTAAAGCTACCGGCCGGGCCCATTTTGCATCGTTACGAATGTAGTTAGCCAAAAGCAACAAGGCTGCACCGCCAAAAAAGATTAAACCAACCCATAAATGAAAAGTGCTGTTTAAAATTACTACTGGTGTGTCCCAAACACCATCGGGTTGCTGGACCTGAAAAACATCTACCAAGCCATGCAACGCGGGGTTAAGTGTGTTAATTGCTAAAAAAGGTACTGCAAACATCATGAAAAGTCCCATCAAAACTGCTGTGACGGCCATAATTAACCGCCCTGATGGGGTTGTGTCATTAGTCATTGCTCTTCCTCCTCTTTTTTAATATTTGTCTGACACATATAGAATAACTACAAAAACAAAGTTAGACTTTACATTTTTATAAATTGCCAGCTTTTTTATTTGTTTTGGGTAGTATATAATAATAATTATAGGTAAAGGAGGGAAAGAGATAGTGAAGCTGCAGCAACAACTGGTTAACATTCCGATTTTCACCGAAATGCCTGCTAATGCAATTGACAAACTAGTTAACCAAGCCGTCTATCGGGAATACGATCGGGGGGAGTTTATTTGCAATGAAGGCGAAGTTTGGCCAAAAGTAATTTTTATTGCTTTTGGACGAATTGAATGGTCAATGATCTCCGCTGATGGCAAACGACAAGTTATTTTTGATATGGGAACAAACAATACTGTCTGGGGACATTCCCTTTTTGATGGAAAGCCCATGCCTGCATCTTTGGAGGTAATGGAGAAAAGCGGCATCTTTCAGTGGAACTCTGAAACAATAATGCCTATCCTTTTTGAAAACCCGCAGGCTATGTGGGGAGTCACGCAGATGCTGATCTCCATTATGCGTAGGGTACGAAACATTGTTTACGGTTTTGCTTTTCACCCGGTTTCCAGCAGATTAGCCGGTTTCCTTTTGCAACACTACCAACCTACCACAGGGCAAGTTATAGCAAGGGATCTGACACTGGATGAAATGGCGGCTTTTGTAGGGACTACACGGGAATTAATTTCGAAGATTCTTTATTACTATGCAGAGGTAGGAGCGATAAAGGTAACCCGTAATGAAATTGTCTTTCTGAATATTAAAAAACTAGCAGAAATGGCTGAGCCCAGCTAGCCAGGTTTAGCCATAACTGTTAATGCTGTGTTTTTACTTGCACAGTTGGGTTTACGCAAGCACTCAATAAGTCTGCATTTAACCGAACCCCTTCGGAAACAGCAATTGCGGTCTTATCCACTAACGAACCTTGAATTACTTCCTCCAAAAAGGCTATGGGTATTACCTTTATATCTGTGAGCCTGGCAAAAATCCCCTGCCAGTTATCTTTTGGAATATATACCCGTTTTACACCTGCTTGACGAGCCGCCTCTACCTTAGCTACAATTCCCCCTACAGGACGAACCTCACCTCTGATGGATACTTCTCCGGTCATGGCTACTTGATTATCAACAGGTCTTTCTGAGATAGCGGAATAAATTGCTGTTGCTACAGTAACTCCTGCAGAGGGGCCATCAACGGGAATACCCCCGGGGAAATTCACATGTATGTCATAATTTCTTGGATCCACACCCAGGTGACGACGCAAAATGGTAAGTACATTTTCTACCGAACCCTTTGCCATACTCTTTCTCCTAACCTTTTTACCATCCCCATAACCCATTTCTTCTTCCTCAACCACCCCTGTTACGATTATCTTTCCTTGCCCCTTTGCCGCAGGAATAACACTGGCTTCCAACTCCATCAGCATGCCCATATTGGGCCCATAAACTGCTAAACCGTTTACCAAGCCCACCTGTGGAGTAGTATGTATCTTTTTTTCCGGTCGTGGTGAATATTGGCCGCTATTAATCACCCACTCTATATCTTCTTTTTCAATATTTATTCTGATCTGAGTCTGGGCTAACCCAGCCGCAATCTGAACAATATTAACAGCTTCCCTACCATTGGTAGCATACTTAGCTATTACATCAACCGCTGTCTCCGCTATCTTAAATCCTGCCTTAACAGCACCGTTACGTGCAATAGTGGCCACCTCATCGGGCGTCAGTCCTCTAAAAAATACTTCCAGACAACGGGAGCGAATGGCTGGGGGGATATGTTCAGGTAATCTGGTAGTAGCACCTACCAAACGAAAATCCGCAGGCAAACCGTTTTGAAAAATATCATGGATATGACTTGGAATATTTTTATCCTCGGAGCTATAGTAGGAGCTCTCCAACAAAACCTTGCGGTCCTCCAATACTTTCAGTAATTTATTAATCTGTATGGGATGCAATTCCCCAATTTCATCTATAAACAAAAGTCCCCCATGAGCCTTCGTAACCGCACCTGCCTTAGGCTGAGGGATTCCCGCTATCCCCATAGCCCCCGCTCCCTGATAAATAGGATCATGGACTGAGCCGATAAGCGGATCCGCAATTCCTCTTTCATCAAAGCGAGCAGTGGCTCCATCAATTTCTACAAATTTCGCTTCAACATCAAAAGGAGAAAGAGAATTTGTTTTTGCCTCCTCAAGAACCAAGCGTGCCGCCGCTGTTTTTCCTACTCCAGGGGGACCATAAACAAGCACATGCTGTGGATTCGGACCGCATAAAGCGGCTTTGAGAGCCTTTAGACCTTCCTCCTGACCAATAATCTCTTTAAAATCTGCTGGTCTGGTTTTTTCACTTAGGGGCTCGCTTAAACGGATCTTGCGCATATTCTCCAGTTTT
>CAZCQT010000296.1:0-2885 GCA_964500905.1 uncultured Moorellales bacterium | reverse complement strand
ACGGGCCGAGGTTGTGCGGTTACGAGAAGTAACCTCGCTAAATTGGGACCCCTGTGGCGAAGAATGTTACTGCAGTAAATGTGACCAATTAATGCCATCGGATGAAGTTGATGTGATAGATGATTTTAACTATTGCCCATACTGCGGCAGAAAAACGATTAAAGGAGGTACACCCGATGCGTTGGACAAATAACAAGCGGCACTATGTTGTAGCGAAACACCAGGACGAGCTAGACCTAACTCCCGGCGACATCTTAGCATCCCTGGCAATAGTGGTGTTGGTGATGGTGACGCTGGCAGGGGTGGCGATACTATGAACATGACGAACAACGAAGCCAGGGCGTATTTTACAGGCAAAGGATTAACGTATGACAATATAACTTCTGGTGATATATGTGTTTTAGTTATGCTGTTAAATAAACACATAAAATCAGCATGCAAAAAACATGAAATGTCGGTTGACAGTATAAGCATGAGCGAAAAAATAAAGAGCAAATATAAAACCAACGGTTGCATTATTGAATGTTACCTATATATGAATAGTCACTATTTTACACGGCGAGAGTGTATAAGTTTCAATAAAGACGGGTTCATAGGTTTCGCCGGTTGGTCAGATGATAAAAACCTAAAGCCGATAAAAGAGGCATTTATAGAATGGTGCGACATTTTAGCACAGCAGGATATGCAACTATGACCGCCCGCACATGCCAAACCTGCGGCAAAGCGTCCTACTCTGCCGATACTATAACAGTGCAGCGGTGCGCCTATTGCGGTGCATCCCTGCCCCCGGTGCGGCCATGAGGTGGGGTGAGGAGCAAAAGAAGTATCTCACCGAAAACTATTTTATTATACACCCCCGGCACATGGGAGTGCGGAACAGGTTTGGGAAGGATGTGGAGTAATGGATTGCCTGGAACTGGACAACGAATTGATTCAACTAACCAAAGCATACGCACGTAAAAATATCATTTATGACAACCTTGAAATGGAAATTGAAGCCCTAGAGGACGAAAAAAGCGACCTGGGCGATGAAATAGACATCATGGAAAAGCAAATAGAAAAAATAAAGAAACAGCTTTTAGAGCAGAAAATGGAACAATTAAGCACATTTACTGACGACCCGTTTATAAACGACTTTATCAAAGCATCTTACTTCACCGAAAAAAGCGATGACTGCAATCGGCCGCTATTTAACCTTGTAAATATCACGGAAAATACAATTGAGGCCACCGATGCAAGGCGGTTAATAGCCATAAAAAACGACGCCATCCCTGCCACGTTGAAGAATACAAAAATTAAGTGGGATGTGCGCCAAGATTTTGAGGATAACATTTCTAACTTTAAAACCGAGTTTCCCGCGACTGGTGGCATAATTAAAGATGCCAAAAAGGGCACATATCAGGGCAAGGTTAAGGTAGCCGAATTATGCAGTAAATATAACGCAAAAATTACTGCACAGGGCCAGCGCGGATATATTGCAACCCTTGATTTTGTTGGGCAAGAAATCAGCTTTAACAAAACATTTTTGGATCAGGCGTTAATGGTTTTCGACGGGGCGGAAGTTGATCTGTATACCAGGGATAAAATAAGCCCAATTTTAATGGAAAACGAAAAGGTAACAGTGCTTTTATGCCCGACTAAATAAAAAAATAAGCTCCACAAATGGAAGCTTACTCCATCTTAATCAGGTCCCCAGGAGTGCAATCCAGGGCAAGGCATAACTTTTCCAATGTGTCCAGGTCAATCCTGGCGTGATACTCGCTCATCATTGATTTTACCGTCTGGCGGGTCAGGCCGGACGCGGTAACGAGCTGGGCCGGGGTAAATCCCTTGTTTTTCATCAAATGTAATAGCTTAAATTTAATCATTTGTAATCCCTCCGAAAATAGTTTAACAAACTTCCAATAAAATGTAAATAATATATTGACATGGTAATCTTATTATGATAAATTTACCATAGCAAGTTAAACAAACCTTAATGTTAAGCAAAGTTAACAAGTGCAGACACACTAAGGTTCTCGGGGGTGATACCAAACCAATTAATCAACTGGGGAGGATCACGATATGACGTGGCGCACAGCATTTTGCCGTAGATGCGGTAGAGGTTTTATAACTCAGTACAAATCAGGGACCGGATTCAGGCAGTCACTAGAGGCTAAAGAAGGGCTTAATCGGTCCGCTAAATGTAAAAATTGTGGGAGCGTCAATTACTACCAATGAAGGTTAAAAACATCAAAGCCGGAGGTGTCGATAAGTGGTAATAAGGTGCAGGAGTCAATGAAAATTTAGCTGGTTTGTACGGGGCTTCCAGGGTTACTTAGGGATAACAAAAGAAGGGTCGTGGGCTATAAACCCATTGCGCGACCGACTACGGCAAATCGGCTAATTAAATAAGCAAACAATTTTATCTAATGCTCGGGCGCGGTCCTGGGCAGAATATACACTTTCGGGACTTACGCAGATTATACACACATTGGTCCCCACTCAGCAGACACTAACTCTTTATGGGGTTAGTGTCTTTAAATTGGGTGGGGACTTTTTTGTGTGCCAAAACGGAGGGAATAAAGGTGGATGACAAGGTTATCAGCATAGAGTACCGCACAATGGATACCCTGGGGAGATTCTCAATACCCATAAAGCTTAGGCGCAGGTGGGGCATTAAGCACCGGGACGAGGTAAAGGTGATGTGCTATGCCGACCGGGTGGAGATTAGGCCGGTGGGTGCTGAAGCAGACGGTAAGAGGTAAATAAAACTGAAAGGATGATCAACTATGCCAATGGGTCAAGGTGCACCATGCTCTGCCGGTAGGGAACCGGCCCCAATGGAACACACTCTCCAAGCGCTAAGGATGCGCGTCTTTGATATAACCAATGCCGTAGATAGG
>CAZCQT010000295.1:0-2896 GCA_964500905.1 uncultured Moorellales bacterium | reverse complement strand
CTGCCCCATTAGAACCAACCAGAGCCAGTTTGTCACCTGTTTCAATTATAAAGGAGATATCTTTAAATATTTGGTTTACTCCATAACTTTTTTGCAGGTTTTGACACTGTGCTAGAATCATTTGTTTCTTCCTCTCTTGAATGTCAATTATCATTATGCCATTAACCCTAGAAGCTGTCTAATAAAAAAAGGGCCTAAGGCCCCTTGTTATTTGTAAATTATTTCAGTTTGCATTTAAGGCTTTTCTTACACTAGGCAACAAAAAAAGTATTAAAGTGATTAATGCCAAGATTGTTCCAATTCGGTAATCCCATATTGCCGGTTGGCCCGCCATTAGGGTGATATTGCCCATAGTTAAAGACAATATACCCACTAGAGAAAGCCACCTGCCTTTCGCCCTCCCGATTGACAAGAGCGGTATTGAAGCGATAATCAGGAAAACAGCTATCCAATTGACCACCGTGCCTACCGCCAAGGCCTTATCAATTAACTGGGAATTATCAATTAAATTGCTCCACAATAGGCGTAAGGCGGTGTGCCCGTTCATAAAACCAATAGCCGTGGTAAAAATTAAAAGGAAAAATGCAAAAAACTGTGCTACCTTATTACGCAAAGATAGTTTATTAGTCAACAAAATTATAAAGAAGGGAATTACTCCTACGGCAAAAATAATTGCGGGAAGGCCAATCAGGGCCTTTGCAGAAGCGCCTAAATTGCCAAAAGCAAATTGACCAAACATAACCCTTGGAAAGAATGTTAAGGGCCAAAAGGCATAAACTCCAAATATGGCAGGGATAAATAGGGCGCCTAAGGCCATTGATCTTGCCCATTTTTCCCCTTTGGCCAAAGGCAATACCGCTAATAATAAGACTACTCCGGCAACAACACTTAAACCGCTCCAAAAGGGATACCAAAAAGTAACTAATTTGGGCGCTGCTATCAGCTCCGGCCTACTTAACATCTCCATTACCATATTCGCCCTAAAGGTCACCATATTTGCAACCTGCATTCCCAGGTTAGGCACCACAATAATTGATAGTAACCCTGCGAGAGCCGCCAATGCGGCTATAAATCCATTTCCTGAAACCTCAGTATTTTCATTCATTCCTTTCCCTTCCCTTCTATGAGAAATTGTCAATTGCCCCTGCCTTCATACAATAACACAGAGGTAGCAATGAAAAACTTTGTTTGCTGTCATTTACCTCTTTTATGTGTTTTTCATGATAGACCAATTCAAATTTTTAGTTGGAGATTTCAACCCCGCCAAACATAACTAAACATTTAATATTTAAAACCGGCTGGTTCTCGGTTATTTCATCTTGGACTTCGGTTTTATCTTCCCATGCCCCAAATATAGGGGTTCCCGTAACAACTGCCCTCCAGCTACCTGGCACCCTTAGGTCAACTCCACCAAAGGCAGCGGTCAGATCTAGAGCAGCACCTTCCGCGTCAATGTTTGCACCCCTTAAATCCAACTCAATACCACCGAATACAGCAGTTACGCTGCCGCCTTTAAAGACTTTAGCGGTACATCTACTATTTAACCCGGAAAAAATCACAAAGTGGTTAACGAAATCATCCGCCGATACCGGCACGCTACTGTGCTTTGATTTTCCAAAGACAATCAAGATGCCTATAATTATTAAAGCAGCAGGCCAAAATAGCTTGGCAAAATCGGCAGGTAAGAGACCAACATTTCTAAGAAGGAAGAACAAACCCACTAAAACCAAAATACTACCCGTAATAAAGGATTGTGACTGATTCAAAAAGTGGTTAACCCCAATAATAATTAAAATGATCGGCCAGTAAATGGATAGTAATTCCGAAAACTTTATAACATCCAAGTTGTCCAGCAAAAACCCCACACCCAAAAAGACCATTATTACTCCGGCAAAGGTACGGCCATGCATATTTAACCCCCCTAACTATTTCCAGCTTCAGTTTAATGCAATTTCCTCTACAAATCAATAACCTTTTACCAGCTATAACAGCAGGGTACCTGCAAAAAGTGGCAATTTGCCACTACATTTAATCCGTGATTCATTTGGCTTGGAATGGGAAATGGACTTGAGCTTTGTTTTGTCAATATAGGAGCCCTTATAGGTCTGGCAAAAGGGCCACCCCTGCTATATATTACAAACTATATTTTAGCTGGGATGCCAGTACTAGCCACCTGAAAGGTGGCTAGATTGCGAAAACACCTTGTTTAGGGTATTCTTAAGACAATGATTTTAGTGTAGGTAGCAGCAAATTTTCTATTTTAAAGCCCAAGGGAGTGCTAAAAATGAATCTACTACAAGTTGATATAGAAGAAGCCGGCTACTATGGTCATAAAAAGGCTGTAAAGGATATCCACTTTTACTTGGAAGAGGGAAAAATAGTTGGCTTGATCGGCCCTAACGGGGCGGGTAAAAGTACAATTATCAAATCTATCGTCAAAACCATACCTCATTTTTTAGGAACAACAAAGTTTTATAACCTGCCTCCTCGATTTACATACATACCGGAACAGCCTATCTTTTATGATGAGCTAACTCTGTGGGAGCATCTAGAGGTGGCGGCTGCTGCCTATGAGCTTGATGAAAAGCTCTTTCTAATTGACAGTGATGAGCTGCTTACTTCTTTTCAGTTGATTAAAAACAAACACCAATTCCCAAACACCTTTTCCAAAGGAATGCAGCAAAAGGCAATGCTTATCATGAGCCTATTGATTAAACCTGATATTTATATTATAGACGAGCCTTTTGTGGGCTTAGACCCACAGGCAACCCTACGGTTTCTGGGGATGCTTAATGTGGAAAAGACCAGAGGGGCAGGGATTCTTATCCCTACCCACCAATTGGATATAGCTGAGCGGGTTTGCGACTCAATAATCTTAATGTCTGAGGGGAGAATT
>CAZCQT010000294.1:0-2903 GCA_964500905.1 uncultured Moorellales bacterium | reverse complement strand
AGACAGACTTGAATTAGTTTTGGCCAGCATTGGGGACGGTGTGATCACAGTTGATACCAAGGAAAATATTATTATGATGAATAACGGAGCGGAAAAAATTACTGGCTATTCCGTTGATTTTGCTCTTAATCGACCCCTGCATGAGGTATTTAAAATAATGGATAAAAATACAGGGGAACCGCAGTATGATTTATTAAAGCTAGCTATGGACAAAGGTGAAATTGTCGGTCTCAAAAAAAATACAGTCTTGATTTCCAAGGAGGGTAATGCAAAATATATTTCTGCCAGTATTTCGCCGGTGAAGGTAACCGATACAGATATTGGCGTTGTAATTGTTTTTCGTGATATTACGAGAATAAGACAAGGGGAAGTAAATCTGCAAAGATATCAGCTCCTGTCAGAGAATGCCAATGACATTATTATCTTTTCCGATATAACGGGTAAAATTATCGAGGCAAATCATGCTGCATTAATAGCATACGGCTATACCAAGGAAGAAATTTTAAAAAAATCAATTTTTGCATTAGTTTACCCGGATAACAGATCACCGGTTAGAACTCAACCCTTCAAAAGCAGTGCGGAAGGAGTTTATTATGAGGCAACGGCAACAAGAAAAAACGGTACAAACTTTTCGGTGGAGGTAAGTCTGCAAAGTGCGGAAATAGGCAATGAAAAGGTTCTTTTAAGCATCCAGAGGGACATCTCCGATAGAAAAAGAGTTCAACAAGAGCTGGAAAAAGCAAGAGAATATGCGGAGGGGGCAAATTTAGCCAAGAGTGAATTTTTAGCCAATATGAGTCATGAAATCCGTACTCCTTTAAATGGCATGTTAGGCATGATAGATTTGACCTTGCTCACTGATTTAACGGAAGAGCAAAGGCAAAATTTATTTGTTGCCAAGGGCTGTGCTGCGAATTTACTGAATTTAATTAATGATATCCTGGATTTTTCCAGGATAGAGGCCAAAAAACTAAATCTTGAAGATATTAGCTTTAATTTTAAACAGCTGATAGAACGCTCTACTGTCCTACATAGCATTAAGGCTCGGCAAAAGGGGCTTAAATTGGAATATCGTATTGATCCCCAAATACCTTTGAATATCAACGGTGATCCCAATAGGCTTGAACAGGTGATTAATAATCTTTTAGGAAATGCAGTTAAGTTTACAGAAGATGGGGAAATTAGGCTTTTAATTAATCTAAAAACCAGCACAACCGAATATTTGGAGCTGGAATTCCAAGTTTCAGATACGGGAGTGGGAATGAATCAAGAGGAGCTAAAACGAATTTTTAGCAGCTTTAGTCAGGCCGATAATTCTATCACCAGAAAATATGGGGGGACAGGCCTCGGTTTGGCTATTTCTAAACAATTGGTGGAAATGATGGGGGGGGCAATTTGGGTAAATAGCGAGAAGGGCAAAGGAAGTGATTTTTTCTTTACCATTAAATCTAGTCAAAAATTGGCTGACAGAAAGAGTAAGCCAAAGGACCCTGATACCATCATTAAAGTTGAGGAGCCTCTTAAAATATTACTGGCGGAGGATGACAAGATTAATCAGTTGGTTACTGCCAGAATACTCAAAGAGGCTGGTCATCAAGTAGAAACTGTTAACAATGGTGCCGATGCTTTTAAAGTTATTTCAGAAAACAGAATAGACTTGGCTTTAATGGATATTCAAATGCCCTCCATGGATGGTCTGGAAGTGGTAAAAAGGGTAAGGAGGATGGAAAAAGGCAGCGGAAATTATACTCCTATAATTGCTTTAACAGCTTATGCCCTAAGGGGGGACAGGGAGAAATATCTTGCGGCAGGCATGGATGATTACCTGGCAAAGCCGATCCAAATCAGTGAGCTATTAGAAGTGATAAAAAGAAATGAAGCAAAGGCTAAAACAAAAGACAAAGATCAGTCATTTGCTGAGAACGAGTTTTACATTGAGCCTGAAAAGCTAGAGCAGGGGGATCTCGTACTGGCATATAAACTGAATATCAAAAAGGCAATTGAAGGCATTGATTTTAATCTTGAGGCTTTAAATGATGCTTTAAAAAACAAAAATTTATCGTTGATAGAAAAATCAGCTCGGGAAATAAAAAAACTTGCCCAGGATACAAATATAAGTACCATTAGAACTGCTATCTTCAAACTGGAATTGGCCGCTAGGAGGGAGGACCTGGCTGCAGTTACAGAACATTATAATTATATAAGTTCAGAGTTTGAAAAAATCAAAAGCCAACAATTTTGAAGCTAATATTTAAATTTTGAAAGGGGATTGATTTGGTATGAGGATTTTAATTGTGGAGGACGATTTAGCCAGTAGAAGGTTTCTCTCAAAATTTTTATCCGCCTATGGTGAATGTGATCTTACTGTTGACGGCATGGAAGCATTAGAGGCTTTTATGATGGCCTGGGATGAAGGTAAGCCTTATGATTTAATTTGTTTGGATATCATGATGCCCAACCTTGATGGGGAAAAAACACTTAAAATGATTAGGGATATTGAAAAACAAAAAGGAGTTGAAGGCAACGGCAGAGTCAAGATCATTATGACCACTGCTTTAAATGAAAAAGAGAGGGTGCTGAATGCTTTCGAAACAGGCTGTGAGGCTTATGCGGCCAAACCTATCAATACAGAAAAACTAGTTGAAGTAATTAAAAAACTAGGTTTAATTTAAAACTATTAACAAAATTCATAACTTTGCCGGGCATCAAAGAAGGAGTCCTGAAGTATCAAAAAATAAGCTTCTTCGGTGGTGTCTTAGAATAATACAAAAATAAATAACGGTGTTAAACAGCACTGATTTAAGGGGATCGGGGAGGGGTAAAAATTGCGGAAAATACTTGTGGCGGATGATGAAAAAGCATTGAAGATGTTGATAGTGGAAACCCTGAAAATTGGCAATTAT
>CAZCQT010000293.1:0-2909 GCA_964500905.1 uncultured Moorellales bacterium | reverse complement strand
TGGGTCAGATATTAGTTGCAGAGATGGTTGCCGAAAATAGCCAACCTCTATGGCGTAATGTTTATGAGGATATTGCCATTGAGAAAACAAAGGATGTTTTAAAAAGGAATCCCATTTTTTCCGAGCAGCAGGTGGGTAGTATTGTAGATGAATACTATGGATTAATACTAGAGGGTATACAGAACGAACCGATTTTTAAAAATTTGTCTATTGGAAAATGGGGAGAGTTTTACAAATTAATAAAAGAGAAAGGTGAAAACGGAAGAGGTGTGACTGTATTTATTGAAGAGAACAAAAATCTCAGGCCGATGATAAAAAGGCTAAGTGAAACAGAATGGACATTGGAGAATCGGGATGAGCAAAGAAAATTGATGCAAAGAATTATGCAGTATGCTATCGAAATACCCACAGACCTAATTGCGCCGTGTAGAGCTTTTTGCAGCAATATTTTGACTGATAAGGATGAGCCTGTTTTTGATGAAATTTTTGATGGGCAGGCCTTGTTTTTGAAAAAAGAAGCTATAAAAACGTTGGGAGGCTTGTATAGTCCCGTTACGGGTTTTATTCCCCCGGGGATGCTAGAAGAAAATCCTTCACCATTATTTTAAAATTATTTCGGGAATGGTGGGATGATTTATGGAAGCAAGTGAGATCAATGTAACCGGTACCCTCATGTGGTATTATTATATTTGCCAAAGACAAGTCTGGTTAATGGCACATCAGATTAATCCAGATCAAGACCACAATCTACTTGATTATGGCAGATTCCTACAGGAAAAAGCTTATCCCAGGGATAAAAAAGAAATAACAGTGGGTCACTTAAAATTTGATTTATTGAGAAAGCAGGATGGGCAAATTGTAATTGGAGAAGTTAAAAAAACATCCAAATACGAAAAAAGTGCGACTATGCAATTAGCACTTTACCTGTACGAGCTAAGGGAACTAGGGATAGATGCTAGAGGCGAATTATTATTCCCGGAAGAAAAAAAGCGAATACAAGTTGAATTAACGCCGGAACTGGTTGAGGCTCTTGAAAAGGCTAAGGGGGAAATCTTAAAAATAGTTTATGCTGAAAAGCCACCAAAGGCCGTAAAAATTAGGTTATGTCGCAATTGTGCCTATGGAGATTTTTGCTGGACTTAAGCCTACGCTATTTGCAAAGGGGATAGAAAAGGCCATGAAAAAAACCATATATATTTTTTCTGATGGTGACCTGCAAAGAAAAGATAATACCATTCGCTTTGCCACCGATGAAGGGAAAAGGTTCTTGCCCGTGGAGGATATTAACGAAATTTTTCTTTTTGGAGAAATTAATCTTAATAAAAGGCTATTGGAGTTTCTTTCTCAAAAGGAAATCTTGGTTCACTATTTTAGTTACTTTGGCTATTATATGGGGACATTTTATCCAAGAGAGCATTATAATTCTGGTTATATGATTTTAAGACAAGCAGAGAGCTACCTTGATTATATAAAAAGATTAGAGATTGCCAAGCAATTTGTTGTTGGAGCCGTTGAAAATATCAAAAAAGTATTGCGATATTATTTAAATAGGGGTAAAGAGATAGAAGCTACAATCAAAAAAATTGAGAACCTAGAACAATCCTTGCCACACTGTACTACTATTGAGGAGTTAATGGCTTTAGAAGGCAATATTAGAAATCACTACTATAAATCCTTTGACAGTATTTTGGGCAATCCTCATTTTGTCTTTGAAGAAAGAACCCGAAGGCCACCCAAAAACCATTTAAATAGTTTGATTAGCTTTGGCAATTCCATTTTATATACTTATATCCTTAGTGAAATCTATCGTACTCATTTGGATCCACGTATTGGCTTTCTTCATGCCACTAATTTCAGACGATTTAGCTTGAACCTAGATGTCGCCGAAATATTTAAACCCATAATTATTGATCGCTTGATTTTTACACTAATCAGCAAAAAGATGATCACCCGTTCCGATTTTGTAAAAGAAATGGGAGGAATAGTCATTAAGGAAAGTGCCCGTAAAAAATTTATTGAAGAGTTGGACAAAAGACTGAAGGTAACGATTAAACACCGTAGCACAGGTAGGGAAGTTTCCTATCGCAGGCTAATTCGGCTGGAATTATATAAATTACAGAAACACCTAATGAATGAAGAAGTTTATGAACCTTTTGTCGCCCAGTGGTAACGAGGTGATTGACCGTGTTTGTAATTTTGGTTTATGATGTAAATCAGAAACGGGTGGGAAAAGTGTTAAAAACTGCTCGTAAATATTTGAATTGGGTGCAAAATTCTGTATTGGAAGGAGAAATATCGGAGGCAAATTTAAAAAAGTTAAAAAAGGAATTAGGCATGATTATGAATGTTGAAGAAGATTCTGCAATTATATACCAACTAAGAACCACAAAATACTCCCAAAGAGAAATAATTGGAATAGAGAAAGGGGGAGTGGATGTAATAATATAACGGTTTTATAATCTTAAAACCTCTTCCCTTCCTAAGTGAAAACTTGTTGGTCATTAGTGAAATAACAAAAAAATCTGTCGTCGACCGCTAATAGCGCAAAAACCTTAGGGGTTCGACGACAAAACAAAAAACAAAAGCATAATAACCACCGGCTTTATACCATTTTGCCTGCAAAAAAAACAAAAATACGAAAGTGGTAAAGCCTTTAATCACAACAACTAAACGGGGTTTTAGCCTACCTATAAGGAATTGAAACAGGCTCGGAGCAGCTGAAAATTGACATCCTTGAACGGTTTTAGCCTACCTATAAGGAATTGAAACAAGCTGAGAAGATGGGCGAAACAAGAACCAGGTACAGGGTTTTAGCCTACCTATAAGGAATTGAAACCCCGGATGGAGGGTCACCGGTTCCACTATTTCGGCTTCCGGTTTTAGCCTACCTATAAGGAATTGAAACGGGT
>CAZCQT010000292.1:0-2910 GCA_964500905.1 uncultured Moorellales bacterium | reverse complement strand
AGATGTGCTCCCTTTTTTTGCAAATGTTGAAAGAGAGGGGGTCAGTATATATGGAGAAAATTAGAGTCCTATCCAACTACAGGCTAGAGAAAGCAAAAGAAGATCTGGAAACGGCCAAGGTAAACTTTAAACGTGGTTTATCAAAATGATAGAAAACTATATAAACAGGTGATTATATGGATTTATTTGGGGTTAAGCAGGCGTTAAAAGTGTTTTTTGACAAAAAACTTTCGGAGGGGAAAAAGAGAAATATTGTTTTTTGGTATGACGAGGAAAGTGAGTTTAGAGAGGAAATTGATGAGCTTAAACTGGATAATGCAAAAATCCTTAAACTTGATTGCAATAATGCCTTTCAGATTAAGTATTTGCTGGAAATAGGTGATAGCAAATCCAATTACCTTCTTTATTCTTCTTCACCTAAACCTTTGCCAAGAGATAACTGGCTTTTGGATATTCAGGAATATGGTTTGGAGTTTTCCACGGACAAAGCTGTTTTAATCATGAAAAATTTTGGCGTTGAGGACCCTGCACTACGAACTGTTTTTAAAAAGTATTTGAAATTCTTTGGCAACAAAGAACGTTATAAAAAGTTTGCTTCTTATCAGCTGGATAATCTAACTGCAGAAAAAGTGGATGTAGCAGTTTTGTCTACCTTATGTAAACTACCTGTGGCCAACTTTGAGCAGGTATTGAAAAAAGTCCTCATGGGGGAATTGGCAAAGGAAAACAAATACATAAAAGATATCGAAAACTTTGGGGATTTGGATGCATTCTGGGAGCTGGCGGAAAAGAAATACGGCTATGTCGGAGAAGATAAATCCTTAGAAAAACTGCTTATTATGCTGCTTGTAACTCATCTGAGTTATGGTATGGAGGATAGTCTCCCAAAATCTTGGCAACAATATCTCTCTCTCAAAAGATCGGATTGTATCGTCTTTATCAGCAATTTTATGAATCATGCCGGCGATGGCCCGGCTTTTGATGCCTTAGCCGATAAAGCGGAGCAAATCCTGAATGTAAAGGCTTATCTTGATAGATGGGATTTGGACAAGTACTTAGCTTGTGATACCTTTGCAGTTATTGATAGAAAAATAATCGCTCAATTAATTAGCAATTTATTAGCTGATATTGGGGAATTCGCCAGGTACCGAGATATAATTAACAACAGAAGAACTAGCCATTGGTTTAAAAGCTATGGTAGTGAATACGAGGCGTTATATTTTGCCACGGAATTGTTGGAAGTCGAAAAAAACATGGGGCAGCTTATCAAGGGCCAAACGGCCTACGAGCTGGTGGACATTTATACAAAGGAATACCATCGTTTGGATTACTTTTATAGGAAGTTTTATGTTAACTACGATAAAATAGTAGACAAAGAACAGTTTGAAAAATTGACAGAAAAAGTAGAGAATACCTACGCCCATTGGTATTTAAATGAGCTATCGGTAAAATGGTCTACTGCGGTAGAAAAAGAACTGCAGCTTAGCTACTCCCTAGCAGGAATCAACCAACAACAAAATTTTTACAAAGACTATGTTGCACCCTTTGTCAAAAATGATGAAAGGGTTTTTGTGATTGTTTCAGATGCATTGAGATATGAAATAGGTCGGGAGCTGGTTAAGCTAATTAATCAGGAGGTCAGGGGTGCAACAGAGCTGGAGTTTATGCAAGGGGTCATTCCTTCCACCACTAAATTTGGGATCGCTAGCTTGCTACCGGGGAAAACCATCGCCGTTGATGAAAAAAGTGATGTTTTGGTGGATGGTTTAAGCTCCAGGGGAACAGTTAATAGGGGCAAAATATTGGCTAATTATAGTGGAGATTCATTGGCTATTTCTTTTCTTGATTTGCAGGACATGAAAAGAGCGGATTATAAAAAAGCTTTTGAAGGCAAGAAACTAGTCTATATTTATCACGATAAAATAGATGATACAGGTGATACGGCGACAACCGAAAGACAAGTTTTTGATGCGGCGGAAGAAACCTTTACGGATCTGGTTTTATTGCTTAAAAATCTGATTAACAATGTTAGTGCCACCAATATCATCATTACCGCTGATCACGGTTTCATTTACAGGCGCTCCCCCTTAACAGAGGTAGATAAAATCAGCAGACACCAGTTATCAAACTGTGATACCGGTAGAAGATACATGCTTTCGGAGGATGAGGGGATCCTTGATGATACCTTGTCCATTTCTATGGACTATCTTTTGGGTCAAGCAACAAACTTGAAAGCCCATGTGCCTAGGGGAATGATCAGATATAAAATTGAGGGGCCGGGGGCCAACTATGTTCATGGCGGGGTATCACTTCAGGAAATCATCATCCCCGTAATTAAGTTCAAAAATATCAGAAGGGATGAATACAGGCCTACCAAGGTAGAAGTGAAATTGACTAATATCTCCAGGAAAATTACCAATAAAATCACTTATTTAGAATTTTTCCAGGTGGAGTTGGCAGAGGATAAAAAAGCCCCCCTGAGATTAAAATTGTATTTTATAGATGAAACAGGCAATCGCATTTCCAATGAGAATATTATAATTGCCGACAGCAGATCCAAAAAACCTCAAGATCGGACCTATAGGGAAAAATTTACCTTAAGGGATCTTGCTTATGATAAAACAAAAAAATATTATTTGATTTTGGAAGATGAAGAAGAAACCGTAGAAAAAATTTATGAAAGCATTCCTTTTAATATTGACCTGTTGATCAGTGATGATTTTGGTCTTTAAATGGATGGGGGTGGGTAGATGGATGTTTTCAATAATGGCCTAAATGAGAAGTTGAATCGTTATTTTCCCGGTAGGGTGGTACGCAAGGACCTGACTCAAAAAATTAAGGAAGGGGCCAATGTGCCGGTCTATGTATTAGAGTATCTACTGGGTATGTATTGTGCCACTGATGATGAGG
>CAZCQT010000291.1:0-2925 GCA_964500905.1 uncultured Moorellales bacterium | reverse complement strand
TTAGGATAGCCGATAAAACTGAGGTTGAGATGGAAAGAAATGCTGTAAACAGGATTTTAGGAAAAGACGAATAAAAAAGCCCCTAGGGGCTTTTTTAAAATTGTCGGTAATTGCAGAAATAATAAAAATTATTGCAATTTGAAAGTAGTAGTGGCACCTTGTTCGTACATTGACAAGGTTTAAGTAGAGGATTATAATTTAACAGTATTGAGTATTCATCGAACTAAGGAGGGGAAATTAGTGAAATTTGGACGTGCCACAAAGTTGGCAATGGTAATTATAGCCATTATTGCCATTGGCATCTTCGCTATAAAGCCACTGCTTTTATCCCTAGATATGGGATTGGACTTAAAGGGTGGGGTACAAGTTACATTGCAAGCAAAGGAAATGGAAGGTAACAAAGTTACAAATGAGCAAATGAAGCAATTACAAGCTGTTATCAGGGAAAGGGTAGACCAACTTGGAATTTCTGAACCTAGAATTCAACTAGCCGGTGAGAATCGCTTGATTGTTGAACTGGCTGGTTTAGATGATCCGGAACAAGCTGTGGAATTAATTGGAAGGACTGCCATGTTGGAATTTAAAAATTCTGAAGGAGTGGTTGTTGTACAAGGTAGTCAGCTCAAGGATGCCAGAGCTGGTCATAGCCCGGAAGATAACAAACCAGTTATTCATCTGGAATTTAATGCTGAAGGAACCAAGGCTTTTGCTGCGGCTACAATAGCTGCTTCTCAGTATCCATACGGGTCCGACAGTAACAAAATTGCTATTTTTCTTGATGGACAAATGCTTCATAATCCAAATGTCAAGAATGCGATCACTGATGGTAAAGCCGAAATGTCGGGGGGCTTTGATACCTTTGATGATGCTGCAAACCTGGCGGCTCTTTTAAGGGGGGGAGCACTTCCTGTAGAAACCGACGTAATAGCAAAGCAAACAGTTGGCCCCAGCTTGGGATTAGAATCCCTTGAAAAAAGTAAAATAGCAGTTCTGGTCGGTTTAATAGCAATTGGAATATTTTTATTAATAGTTTATAGGGTTCCAGGAGTTATTGCCAATTTATCTTTAGTTATTTATAGTGTAATTGTTTTGGCTGTTTTATACTCCTTGAAGGCGGTTATTACCCTACCTGGTATTGCAGGATTATTACTATCTGTTGGTATGGCAGTGGATGCTAATATTATTATTTATGAGAGGGTAAAGGATGAATTGCGTAATGGCAAAACCTTAAGAGCTGCCGTTGAATCAGGGCTTAAAAGGGCCTTTTGGACTATTTTTGATGCCAACCTGACAACCCTTTTATCGGCCATAGTTCTGTATTACTTCGGTTCAGGACCTATTAGGGGGTTTGCGGTTACATTAAGTATAGGTATTGTTGCCAGCATGTTTACCGCTATTACCTTAACTCGTTGGCTATTACGTATTACTATAGCCTCAAATTTCTTTAACAAGCCAAAATACTTTGGGTTGAGGGGGTAGGGACATGTTTGTGATGACAAAACGTAAAATTTGGTATGGTTTGTCCTTATTCTTTTTGTTGGTTGGTTTAATTTCTTTTGCATTTCAAGGTCTGAATAAAGGCATAGATTTTACCTCAGGTAATGTTCTGCAAATAAAGTTTGAAGCAGTTGTCAGTTCAGAAGAGGTAGAAACTGTGCTTACTGAGCAGGATTTAGGTGGTTATTCTATTCAAACTGCCGGGAGCTCATCCGAATATTTGATCCGTTCTAAGGAACTGACAGAGGATGAGAATAAGGGCTTGTTAGCGGCTCTAACTGACAAATTTGGAGAAAATGAAATCAAACGAAATGAAAAAATCGGTGAGGTTATTGGAAGGGAACTAACTCAAAAAGCAGTGATCGCCCTAGCAATAGCTTCGGTTTTAATGATTATTTATATTTCTTTCAGATTTGAAACGACCTTCGGTATAGCTGCAGTTTTGGCTTTACTCCATGATGTTTTGGTTACAATAGGAGTGTTTTCACTATTGCAAATTGAAATTGACGGAGCCTTTGTGGCAGCCTTACTTACAATCGTAGGTTATTCCATTAATAATACCATCGTTATTTTTGACAGGGTAAGAGAAAATATGGGCATTATGAAAAAGGTTGAGCTTATTAATATTGTAGGTATTAGCATTGAACAAACCATTTTCCGTTCCATCAGCACCGCCCTAACCGTTGTTTTTGCTCTTGTGTCTTTGTTGCTTCTAGGTGGAAGCAGTACAAAGATTTTTGCCTTCGCCTTGTTGATTGGGACCGTGGTGGGGACTTATTCATCTGTTTGTATAGCCACTTCTTTATGGTTCGATTTAAAAAGCAAATTTTCTAAGGGTTTCTCTTTAAAGCCTGTAAAAACCCGGCAATAATAATGTGAATTTACCACAGGCTGGGAAAATTATTTGGTTGTTTAGCAGGAAACAGTAGCTAAATGACGAAATACAGAAAAAACAGGCTGTTGAAGGAGTTGTAGAAACTCATGCAATTTTATTGGATTCTTTCATTGCTTTTTGCATTAATTGTGGCTCTATTTGCTATTCAAAACGCCGAGGCGGTTGATATTCGTTTTTTAACTTGGCAATTTAAAGATATTTCTTTGGTGTTGGTTATTTTGGGCTCGGCGGTGGCTGGTGCTTTAATCCTATTTATTGCGGGAGCAATGAAACAAGTTAAGATAGCCTGGAAAACCAGAGAGACCGAAGGTAGAATCCGTAAGTTAGAAATTGAGTTAGCTAAATCAAGGGAAGAAAAAGAACATGATGATAATAAAATTGAATTGCTGGAAATTGAACTGGAAGGCCTTAAAAAGCCTTCAGATGAGGAAACAAAAGCAAAAGAATTAGTAGCTGAAGAAGGGGAGCAAGTTTCTTGATTTATAATTTAATTTACTTTCAGATAAAAAATTATGATTTTTTGTAATTCTGTT
>CAZCQT010000290.1:0-2929 GCA_964500905.1 uncultured Moorellales bacterium | reverse complement strand
AAACACCATTTTCATCAGTGGCCATAATGTTATTTGCCGCCGCCCAATCAAAAGCATTAGGGCTCCCAGTAGAAATTTCTGCATCATTAAATTGTTCAGTTTTAGTAGGGTGCTCTATGCCATATAGAATCTTTGCAAGCATCCCTTTGGTCATTACCTCATCTGGTGCAAATTGATTATCGCTAACGCCGGTCATATATTTGTTTTCTACTGCATTTTTCACAGCGTTATAATACCAAGCATCAGATGCCATATCGTTAAAGGTAAACTCCTCGGTAAAGGTAAGGGCTTTTGCATCCCTCGCCAGTACTCCCATAGGCAGTATTGATATGCTTAGAAACAATACAAAAAACAAAAATAGAATTTTCTTCTTCATTTTTCCTTCCTTTCTACCCTAGCTAAAAGATATTTTGAGGTATTACACTTCTTTAAATATATTTTGTATTATAGAATATCAATAGATATTTAGCAAAATATCTAAATGTATCTTTTGTTTTCATTTTGCACCTCGCCAGGTTCTAAAGCTGGTGGGGAGAGTAGGCTGCGCATCCAAAGTGCCAACATAACGTTTAGAACCATTAATGAGTATAAATTAACTCGCTCAATTAATCCAACATAAGATGGCAAAGTCTTAGTTGCCAGAACTGTAAAAAAGCCTGATGCTATAAAAATAATACTAAAAACATTTAAAAACCGAGTCATTTTAGGATGTGTTTTTGTCTTAGACAAACCATATGTTAGTAAAATCGATAAGATAATGTAACTAATTACAATAACAGCTGTAATAGCATAATGCATTGTATTTTGGAAGGAATTACCCCAGGCTGTGTCTGCTAAAGGAAAAAATTTATATCCGAAGGTTGCAAGTAGTTCCGCTAATGTTTTCAAAACTAAACCACTGTAAAATACCTTATTAATAGGAACATAACTTTTGAAAAACACAAGAAGTACACCACAAAAAAGTAAATTGAAGATATTATAGCCCCAAAGAATCCTTGATGCCACCGGCTGGCTAATGGATGAAATAGCTGTAAGATCACTGATTGGCTGGATTAAAGGATCATAATCACCCCAAACCATTCGCCCTCCGATTACATGACCTACATAAAAGATTGCAGCAATAACACCCGAGAGTGCAAGAGCCCGTATGGCTAAAATTTTATGACGTTCTTTTTCTGTCATAAATATATACTCTCCTTCTTATGGTTTTCTACGATAAATGTCATTATACTGGCTAGCATGCATTTTAAGTGCCTTGATAGCTTGTTCCTCATCTCCCGGATAATTATCATATTTATATAGGGCAAGAACACAGAAGAATAGAAATGCAAAGCCATGGTGTAAGCATCACCGGCGATGAATCTTCCTGAATCAATAAAATCCTATAATACTTTCCTTTGTGTTTCTAAGACCCTGTCTATAAAGACATATCTAAAAATTCTTCATCGGTAATATTGTTGTAGAACTTTGAAATATTATCAACCTTTGATTGTGGTAATCGAACACTTTCTAAGGTTTGAGAATATCTTGCTTATTCTTAAAATGGTTGTATATTGAGCTTTTTGACAAATCCAGATTTTAATTTTATTGCACCAAAATCATCATAAACTTTTACTTCCTAAATGTTTTTATATTTTTGGATATTTTCTTCACTTAAAAATTCATAGGCAGTAGTAATCTCATTAAACATCTGGGCTGCTGTTGGAGCCTTGTTCAAGTCGGGGTGGTATTCCTTGGCTTTTTTTCGATAGGCCGTTCTAACTTGAGCCCTATCGACATTATAAGGCAAGTCTAAAATTTCGCAGCTTTTTTCATATTTATTTTTAAATTGAAGATTAGGATTTACATAACTTGGGCCAAAATCCCCTTGTCCACCATAATAGCCCCCTTGTCTCCCCCGAAAGCTTTGTTCCCATTGTTGCCTCATTCTTTCTTCCCATTGTCTTTGCTGTTCATAATAAGCTTGCTGTTCTCTTTTTATGCGCTCTTCTTCCGCTTTCTGATAAGCCATTTTATATTCCTTAAAGGGTTTATATTGATAATTTGCTTCACCTTGAAGATAGTTAGCTAAATTATCAAGATACCCTGTTGTTATATATTTTAAATATTTTAGGTAGACAGCAAGTCTTGCTCCCAGAATGGGGAACAAAATCACAAAGGCTAAGGTAAATAATCCTACGGGGTTGGTCAAAATTGCTGTGCCTAAGGGACCAACCATCAATAGAAAAAACAAACACCCACCCATGCTGATAAAACTTAAGCAACCTCTGCCAATACCTTTAGCCAAAACAATCAATGTAGCAATCAATTGTATTAAACTATCCATTAATTTCTCTAAAGCTCTTGCCACTCCATATACAATTTTACTTGCTACTCTATTTATAAAAGCCACTACATTAATCTCCCCGTCATAAACTTTCTAAGCCAATTCATTAATGCCCCTCCTAAAGTTAACTTTCTTTCTGTAACAACTTTATATCATTTTAGCATAAAAACCCGGGGTACTATACAAAGATTCGCTAAAATAATTTTAAGAACCTTTGTTCTCATGTAAATGGTGCGGGGATACTTTGTTTGCCGTGTGTCACTTTACAGCAAAAAAGGATACTGCACTATAAATTTAAGTGCGTATACTTTCTATGCTGCAACGGACAGCGAAGGCCGCCATTACAAAACTCTACTCTGTTAAAAAATACCTCGTCATTACTATTCCAAGGCCTATTACAATAGCAATATAAACATACAGCAAAAACAATTCAGCCTTTTCAGTAGTACCTGAATATACCCGAGCACCTAGATTTTCTTCTTTGAAATTTTCGGTAATTTCGTTGCCATCGGCATCATAAAGGGATGCCCCCATAAGATGATAATTATACAAAGTCTCTGTAGACTCGTTTGTAACTCGTTTATCTATCTCATCCGCAGAATA
>CAZCQT010000289.1:0-2933 GCA_964500905.1 uncultured Moorellales bacterium | reverse complement strand
ACGGCCGCAGATACAGTTTTAATTCCGATACAATGTGAGTACTATGCCTTAGAGGGGTTGGGCCAGCTTATGAACACTATCCACCTAGTGCAAAAGCACTTAAACAAAAACCTGAAATTGGAGGGCATTGTTTGTACCATGTTTGATGCACGCACAAACCTTTCTATACAAGTTGTGGATGAGGTTAAATCTCATTTTAAAAACAAATTAATGAGGACTATCATTCCACGTAATGTTAGATTAAGTGAAGCTCCAAGCCATGGTCTACCTATCATTAATTACGACCCCAAATCTAAAGGGGCAGAAGTATATATGGATTTAGCTAAGGAAGTGATTGAAAATGAGTAAAAAAGGCCTTGGCAAAGGCCTGGGGGCTTTGTTGCCGACAGGTGTTGACCTTGAAGAGACGGAACAAAAGGAAGCTATACAATTAAGAGTAGATGAAATAACTCCCAATACATTTCAGCCAAGGCGGCATTTTTCGGAAGAGAAGCTTGCGGAGCTGGCCGACTCTATTAGAGAACATGGTATTGTTCAGCCCATTGTGGTCAGGACACTCAAGACCGGTCTTTATCAAATAGTTGCAGGAGAAAGACGCTGGAGAGCAGCCCAACTTTTAAATCTCACAGAAATTCCTGTAATTATTAAGGATTACACCGATAAGCAAGTGTTGGAAATAGCGCTTATAGAGAATATTCAACGGGAGGATCTTAACCCTATCGAAGAGGCCAGAGCATACGGCATTTTAATTGAGGAACACAATTTAACTCAGGAAGAATTGGGGGCTCGTTTGGGCAAAAGCAGATCTCATGTTGCAAACACCCTTCGCTTGTTGGGCCTGGCTGTTGAGCTGCAGAGAATCCTAGAAGAAGGCAAGCTCTCAGCAGGTCATGCAAGGGCATTGTTAAGCTTGCCGACAAAAGGGCAATTATCTTTGGGTGAAAGGATTGTGGAAGAGGGCTTGTCGGTCAGGGAAACAGAAAAAATCGTAAAAAGCTTATTAAGTTTACAGGGAGAACAAAAACGGAGTGAAAGGGCATCAAAGGAAGACAGAAGCCTTTTTTATGAGAAGAGCTTGTTAGCGGATTATCGGGAAAAGTTAAGGGAACTGCTAGGTACGAAGGTTGATATCAGCCAACAAGGAGATAAAGGAAAAATAGTTATAGAGTATTACAGCCCAGGTGATTTGCAAAGGGTGTTGGAGCTTTTCTTTGCAAATGAATTAGCACCATAAGAATTTCTTAAAGTGTTTCACGTGAAACACTTTTTGTTTATCGCGAGATAGCTTGTTTCACGTGAAACATTTTTAAAAAGAACAGCCAGCACACTTAATATAGTGGAGTTTTAAATCCTTTTAAAAGATTATCCTATCTGTATCCAATTCCCCATGAAACACACAATTGACAGGGATTAGCTTAATATGCAAAAATAGCGGCAGGAAAGGCTTGGCGTTTTTAAAAAGCAGTCTTTTGTCGAAACAAAACGATTATTGTTATTGATAGAAAGTAGTTATTAAGATTTGGCTCATTAAGGGAGAGGTAACCGTGCTTGGAACCGTAGTTAATATGCTGGCAATTATAGTTGGTGCGTTTTTGGGCAAAGGAATTGGCAAGCTTTTAAAAGCCGAATTGCAGCAGTATATAATGCAAGCCATTGGGTTGGGTGTTTTGTTAGTTGGTTTTAAAATGGCTTTGGGTACAGAGAATATTATTGTGGTGGTTATTAGCCTAATGCTGGGAGTCATCATTGGGGAGTTGGCTAATATAGAGGATCGCCTGAGCAGAATGGGGTCAAGGCTGGAAGGGCTTTTATCCAATGGCTCCGGGGAAGGCACATTTGTTAAGGGTTTTGTTAGTGCAAGCCTTCTTTATTGTGTTGGTGCTATGGCTATTATGGGCTCCTTAGAAAGCGGACTCACCGGCAACCATATTATTTTGTATACAAAATCTTTGCTTGATGGAGCAACTGCTATCATCTTAGCCTCCTCTTTAGGTTTGGGAGTGGCTTTTTCTGCCTTGGCGGTTTTTGTTTACCAAGGGAGCTTGACCTTGCTGGCAAGGTGGGTAGGCGTTTATTTGACGGATCCGGTTGTAGTGGAAATGAGTGCCGTGGGGGGCTTGCTAATTTTTGCTATTGGATTAGATATGCTGGGGATTAAAAAGCTAAGGGTGGGAAATCTCTTACCTGCAATTTTTGTAGCACTATTTGCAATGCTTGCTATTGAACAGTTGGGATTTTGAGGATGATGAAAGGCAGTAGCGTAAAAGGCAGCTACCTTTAGTGGGGTTTTAAAAGTTGAAATTTTAAAAAGAAAATTATTTTTAAAAAAGGAATAGAATTGTCCATGTAGAATAGATAAAAATACGGTTACATAGGTTTTATAAATAGACTCGGAGGCATATAGTTAATGGAATCAGCACTTTTCCTTGGGTGGCAGCAGGTTATTTCCTTTATTAATTCTCAAGGTGCTTTGCTAACACTTTCGCTCGGTTTGGTCATCTTGGTAATGCTAATTTTCTTAATCATAGATCGTAGGGCAAATAAAAAATACAAAGAACAGCATCTGATGCTGTTAGAGGGTATACATATATCAAATGTTGAGGAATTTATTATTAATCAGGACAAAGAGGTACGCCGGCTGCAGGAGGAAATAAAAAAGCTGGGAAAAGAAGTTGTAATTTTAGAAAAGATTCAACAGCTGGCAATTCAAAGGGTTGGCTTTGTTCGGTATAACCCCTTTCAGGATCTTGGCGGGGATCAGAGCTTTTCCTTGGCACTCTTGGATGGTGGGGAAAATGGTTTTGTTCTGACTTGTATTTTTGGCAGGGAGGAATCTCGTCTGTTTGCTAAATCTATTAAAGACGGGGAAAGCCGGTATCGTTTAACCGATGAGGAGTTATTGGCAGTGGATCGAGCGAAAAAAGATCAAAACA
>CAZCQT010000288.1:0-2934 GCA_964500905.1 uncultured Moorellales bacterium | reverse complement strand
GTGGTCATATTATCATCAGCATCAGATTTATGGCGCTTTTTATGAAACTTTTCTACCACAACCCCTTCCCCTGCCTAATTTACCCTTACCAAGGGAGGGTCTGCCGGTGTATCAATAATACCGGCGGCAAATGGTACATATTCGAAAAGCCTATTAAAGATATAGGTAAATAAATTATCAATCATCCCTGGGTATAGCCTAAAAGTTATTTTGTAAAGCTGATCATGTCCATGTTCGTTAGTAAAGACTGTATCCCAACTAATTTCTGGCCAATTGCTCACATCTACAATACTTGACCCGCTTCTGCCGGAAGAGGCTTCAAAGATATCTTTGGCTGCTTCAGCATTTACCTCTGTAGCTTTTGCCATCACCTCACCAAAGAGTTCTTTTAAGTATTCCTCAATAATTTCAGCCTTGGAAAAATCAAAGGTTTTAAAAGCATCCTTTCCTGCATTATCTTTGTACCAGTTAACTAAGGTTGTATCCGGTAAAAGATCCTGTAGCCACCTGCCCATGGGGGAGCCAAGAGCTTTTTGCATCTTTTTACTCTTTACAGCCTTTTTGAAATAATCTCCCACTACTTCTTGCATGGCTTTTACAGTTAAATCCGAGGCGGTTGCTGTAATGACTGTGTATAAATCTGCTTGGCCATTTTCATCAATATTGTCATAAATATTTTTGGCCATCCGCCAGACTAGAAAGCCTGCGATAACATAGGCACCTTGTTTTATGCCGGAAATTCCCTCAAGCTTGCCGTCAAAGAAATTATTAATCAGATTTTCAAAAGCGTCGCTTACCCGCTCGCCAAATTCCAAGGTTTCATAATCAAAGGATTCACCATTACTTAAAGCCCAAATTATCTCACCAAGCAAGGAGGCAAAAAGATCTTTAGCGGGAGAAAGAATTGCTTCGGCGGTATCACCATAATAAGTCTTGATTAAGTATGAAAAGGCTATATCCCCAAACCATTTAATCCATTCCGCATAGGTGAGCATGGTGTCCATTTCATCTGCAATCTTGTTATATTCCGCGGCATCCTTTGTATAATAGGCAATGGCATCCTGGCAAATCCGTTTATTTATAAGTCGCAGTTCGGCTGTGGACATCTTTTTGCCGTTTTCTCTTATAATTTTCGCCAACTGGGGACTGATGCCGCCAACATTTTTAACGATCCTCTTCATCTTGGCGAATTCTTCACCCCAGCCCTCCATGGGTCCTGGGCCGCCTCCCAAAAGCCTGATGGGTAAATCTAATTTGTATTCTTCTTCTAAATAGGAGGAGCTGATGGGCAAGGTAAGGTAATAGGGTTGACCGGGTTTTTCTACAATGGCTTCCTCCGGTATAAAACCGTATTCCTTCAGATTGCCGCCTAACTCATCTATATGGTATTTAAATCTGTCAGCTAAACGCACTGTACTTTCGTCTTTTACTATTAAATCGGCAAATATGGGCTTAAATTCTCCCGGTTCCATAACCTTAACCTTTACTTTTTCTGTTGAGCTGGGATCCCGAAGGGCAAATCCCAAGACAAATTTAGTGGGCGAAATATCATCGGTATCCTTCGCTCCTTCATCGGTGAAGGCAGAAATTAAAGCGTTGCCTTCTTCATCAAAATCAATTTCCCTAATAGAGAGACCCTCCGGATAAAGCTCAATATTAATGCTGTTTTCTGTTTGTTCCTCTTCATTTTCGGCGATTATGCCCATGGAGGAAAATTGTTTTTTGGCAGAGAAACCTTCCGGCTTACTGCTCTTGTTTGTAATTTTTAATAAATACTGATTTTCTTCTATTTCCTCTATTGCTGCTTCTATGGGAGCGGCTTCGACTAAATCCAATTTAACTTCCGGCTTAGACATAAAATCATGCAGAATAAAGCTTGTTTCGTAGGTTTCCCCGTCACCTAAAAGCATGGGCAAGGTCATATTGAGATATTTTCCCTGTTCCGGGAAAGAGATATAGGCATCCCCTATTAAGCGGAAGCTGACATTGTTCTGGAAAAAGCTACCCTCGCCGCTAAATTTAATGCTGACTACTCCTTCCCCAGGGTTTTCCTTTCCCTTAACAGATGAGGCCGAAACTAAAGCCCCTAAATAATTCTCCGTCATAGCGGTGCTTTCTACCTTTAAAACACCGTCCGAAAATATTTCTAACTTTTGGGTTAAATCGGGCCGATCTTTTTCCTCGCCTTCCGGCGTTACCTCCACTATGCGGGCATAAATGGTCACCGGGGGTTTATCGAAACGGATGGCATCACCAAAATCTTTTCTCAAGCACATTTTGTATTTGCTTTGCTTTTTCTGTGGCTCATCGTCGCCGCCATTGCCTCCTCCCGCACCTACTCCTGCCAAAGCTGCCAAGCCCCCTAGGATTGCTATTGCTAAGGCTTCCGGAATGGGCAAGGCCGTTTCACCGGCGTCTTTACCGGCTTTGGTGTCTACTATTAGGGGATCCTTGTCCTCAGCATCCTTTTTATCCAATGTTTTTCCGATACTTGGTTCAAGATGAATAACTTCAGGCTCAATATTAACCAGTTCCATAGCTACTTCGTTACGGGCAACCTCTGCTTTGCGTAAATAATCTTGATAAAGATCTTCCGCATATTGATCAATTTCACCGGAAGCATCTTGCTTTTCGTAACGATAACCCACAAAGACAGTTGTACGAATGATAAAATATATTTCAGGAAAGTCCTCCGGCTCTATGACTGTATAGTAAGACCAATTAGTATGGGATTGGGACCAATCATAGGTATGTGTATCTACCACCCAATCCTTACCGGTGACATGCTCTGTGAGATAATCTTCTTTAGCAAGGATAACCCTTCTCCCATTTATATTAAGTTCCTCCAAGGATATTTCAATGTATTCTTCCCTATCCCTCAGAAGAGATGTCTTTATCTTTTCCAGCTGATCCTCAATGGGATCCCTTTCCTTC
>CAZCQT010000287.1:0-2950 GCA_964500905.1 uncultured Moorellales bacterium | reverse complement strand
CAAAAAAAGGATCCCGATATCAAGCCTCCGGCAGAGAACGATGAGATTAAGCAAGAAATACCTGTGGATGACATAGAGGTATCTATAAAGATATCTGCAGAAAGAAACAGCGAATGCTGGGTTAACGTGATCTCTGATAATAAAACAGTTTTTACGGGTATAATGATTGCCGGAGAGGAAAGAACATTTAAAGCAGATGATCTGCTAAAGGTCAAACTCGGCAACGCAGGCGTGGCTAATGTTACATTTAATGGAGAGGATCTGGGAGTTTTGGGCGCAAAAGGGGCCGTAGTTACTAAATCATTTGAGAAAAACAACATATAGGATTGCCTTAACCGCAGTTTTTCTGCGGTTAAATATTTTCTGTATATACTATGAAAGGGTAAAAACATGCCAAAAACGATATCTGTTATTACGATTGGATGCGATAAAAATACGGTAGATTCGGAGCATATGCTTGGTTACCTAAAAGCTAACGGCTACAGCATTGCAGAATTACCGGAGGAAGCTGATGCAATTATTGTTAATACATGTGGTTTCATTACAGATGCGAAGGAGCAATCAATTAATACCTTATTGTCCGCAGTTCAGTTTAAAAAAATAAATCCAGGACTTAAGGTAATCGCTTATGGGTGTATGATACAAAAATATGGGACAGAATTGGCTGAAGAAATACCTGAAATAGATGGTTTCATTGGAAGCAACAGTATTGAAATGCTTCCAAAGATACTAAATGAAATATTTGCTGAAAAAAGGGTCTGCCAGATTTCTAGAACAGCAGAATCAAGTGGAGCCTTTCTGCCAAGGCAACTTACAGCTGATTCACCTAGCTCTTATCTCAAAATAGCCGAGGGGTGCAATAACAGATGCACTTATTGCGCAATACCTGCAATGAGGGGCTCCTATCACAGCAGAGGTATCCCCCATTTAGTTAATGAGGCTAAATATTTAGTTGATAATGGAATCAAAGAAATATCATTAGTCGCCCAAGATATTACGCGATATGGTATAGATTTATATAATAGAATTAGCTTAGTTCAGTTGCTTGAAAAATTGGTAGATATTGATGGGCTAAGGTGGCTTAGACTGCTTTATTGCTATCCTTCATTGATTGATGATAATCTAATCAGTTTTATTAAGGAACACAGCAAGGTGTGCAGGTACTTGGATATACCCCTGCAGCATGCTGATCGTGATATACTTAAAAAGATGGGGAGGCAGCAGGAGCCAGAAGAAACCTACCGATTAATCCAAACCATAAAAGATGCTATTCCCGATGTAGCAATTAGGAGTACATTTATCGTTGGTTTTCCGGGAGAGACCAAGAACCAATTTAGTAATTTATTAAATTTTTTAAATAAAGCAAAGCTTGACTGGGTTGGTGCATTTAAATATTCTCAAGAAGTTGGTACCATTGCTGCTGCTTTCCGGGATCAGGTTTCTGAAGAAATTAAAGAGGAACGCTATCAGCAATTAATGGATTTACAAAAAGATATTACAAGTTTGCAGAATAAAAGGTGGCTGGGAAGAAAACTGCCTGTTTTAGTAGAACGTAAATGGGAAAGCAATGGTTTATTATGGCAGGGACGGATTGAGCAGCAGGCTGCTGAAGTTGACGGCGTAGTTTATTTTAGTACAGATAAGCATTTACGACCCGGCGATTTTATTAAGGCAGAGATTACAGAAGTTGAGGAATATGACCTGATGGGAGAGGTAATAAATGAATCTTGCTAACCAGTTAACTTTGGTTAGAATTACACTGATACCGATTTTTTTGGTTTTTACGCATGCCAATATACCGCACGGACGTTTAATAGCTGCAATTGTTTTTCTAATAGCTGCAATTACAGATGGATTAGATGGTCACGTTGCCAGAAGCAGAAAAGAAATTACTAATTTAGGCAAAATTATTGATCCTTTAGCAGATAAATTGCTGATTTCCGCGGCACTTATCTCTTTGGTTGGGTTAGGCTTGGTAGAGGCATGGGTAACTTTTATTATTATTGCCAGGGAATTTGCTGTAACTGGTTTAAGGACAGTTGCCGCAGCGGAAGGACATGTCATTGCAGCAAGTTCTCTTGGGAAATTGAAAACAATCAGCCAAATTGTAGCAATTATTGCTATTCTAGTCCAGGACCTGCCAATTTTCTTTTTACCTCTATTCAGCGAACTAGCGTTATTGTTTGCATTCCTTGTTACTATCTACTCTGGGGTAGATTATTTTAAAAAAGGCAAAAATCTATTGCTGCTAAATAAATAAGGGCTATCAAGCCCTTTTTTGATGCAATTTTACCACCCATTTCATAAGGTTTAGAACAATCCGCTGTGCTATAATGGCATGCAGAGTTAGGGGTGAGTATTAATGCAAATAAAAGGTCTTAGGATTCCTGTTATTGTAGCAATAGCTTTGTTGTCCATTGCTATGTTGATAAGTGGGGAATTAGTTTATCAGCATTACCTGGTGCGGCGTCCACTCGTAGAAAAAATTGCTGATCTTCCAAATGTTATTTCTGTTAAAATCATGGATAACACCAAACCCCAGAGACTTGTAATTAAGCTGGGTTCCGTTGGGAGGATATCTGATACTGTAACCCAAGTAAATGAATTGGTCAGCAGCAGATATGGCAGAGCAATAGATTTGCGCCTGATTGATAGAAGAGATGAGGAATTAAACAGGCTCTTTGAATCAAGCAAATTCACTATTTATGAGGCGTTGTCAAATGGTAACTTTACTGCAATGTATGCGCACATAGAAAATAAGGTAAATAATTATGAGATTGATAGGTGGAATTTATCAATCGACAATCAATATATCTATTTAGAATTGCATAAGGGCACAAATTATCTTTACGAGGTAATACCCAGGAATCAGAGGGATTTAGTGCTAGGTGGTGATGAATCTCATGACTTTAGTTGAAGCAGGCTTAGGATTGGCAATTGGTTTATTAAT
>CAZCQT010000286.1:0-2975 GCA_964500905.1 uncultured Moorellales bacterium | reverse complement strand
AGTTAAGAAACCAAGGGCAACTAAGTAGCGTGTTGTGCTCCATTTGTTTTTCATTGTCAACCACCTGCTCTGTTAATCTCCCACTGGTTAAAGTTCTTTAAAGAATGCAAAAAACCTGCCATTAAAGAATTGGTAATATAACATTAATACTTTTTTAACAATTTTCTTTCGCTCGAACCGGATTATCTTTTGCTATGTAGTCATCAATGCTTTGGGGAAAGACTGAAGAAATCGTGGAGTCGAATCTTGAAGGGAAATTTGGGGACAAATAAAGTGTTCACCTGCCATACAAATAAGTAAAAAAGGGGCATGCCTTTTAACTTACATTATTAAATTTATTTTATTACAGATTGATATCCCTTCCCTTAAAAATTTATGGTGATACCTAACTGAAATAAAATTGGCTAAAGATAACTTTGTTTTTAATTAATTAAATTTAAAGACCATATGTTTAAGCATTTATTTGGCGTGTTTCATAATTGTTTTTCCCCGATTTCCCGCAAAAAGACAGGATAAACAGGCCGACAAAAATTAAAATCATACCTATCTTTGAAAAAAGGGCCAATTGTTCCTTAAGTAGAAAAATTCCCAAAAGGGATGCCGTAAGGGGTTCCGCTAAGGTTAGGGTAACCGCATTGGGAAAAGATATCTTAACCAGACCATTAAAAAACAGGACATATGCAATGGCAGAAGTAATTAACCCCAAATGTAGGGCAACTCCTATACCTTCAAAAGTTTTCAACCAACTGAGATCATAGACGAATAAAAACGGGGACAAGAAAAAGGCCCCTATCAAAAACATAATCCCCGTTACCGCCTCAGGGGAATGTGATTCCAATAGCTCCTTGCTCATGGCTGCATAGAGGGCATAGCAAAACCCCGCACCTAAGGTTAGAAAAATGCCTAAAAAATTTGCCGCCAGTTCCCTTCCCCCTAGAACCAACAGGACACAACCACACAAAGAAAGGGCGGTAGCTAAGATCCACCTTGGTTCCAGTTTTTGTCGATAAATTATATAGGAAATCAAACCCGCAAATATTGGGGCACTACTGATAGTCACTACTGTGCCTACGGCAACCCCTGTTTTCAAAACCCCGGAAAAAAAGAAAACCTGGTAACCGGCTATACAAGCTGCGGCAACGAACATTTTCCTGTTATTCAACAGCGATTTTCCGCTTTGGCAAACCTTCCTCCAGGCAAAAATTAAAAGGGCAATCCCGCCTATCAAAAGCCGAACAGGTCCGATGGATAGGGGCGACACACCTTCCGGGGAAAAAGATTGGGCCGTACCTGTTGTACCCCAAAGTATGGAGGCTAATAATACCAATATTGAATAATAAGAGCTGTTTTTAACCACCTGATTCTACACGACCTTTACTATGTGTTTGCTACTATTAGATGTTTCTCCCACCTTATTCATAATGCGTTTAAAACCCCATTCTGTCAAGATGTAACGGGAACTTTTTGTTTGATGCATGATTCTTTTTGCGGGTATGGCAAAGAACCCGTTCAAGTGGATCTTTAAAAGGGGTGGTTTTCATTTCACTGCTGTTATTAGTTTTTTTATTTTTGCCAGTTGTGGCGAAAAGCTTGAACAGAACAAGGAAGATGAGATTGCAGTTGTTAATAATAGCACTGCTAATGAGGAGCAGGAATCCCAGTTTCCCCTCCAAAAGCTGCAGAAAGGGAAACCAGCCCACTCTTTTAAAGAAGCCTCTCAATTCACGCTACTTGTTATGGTACGGCTCTGATTAATCAGGATTATCCTGTTTAATGCCCCTGGTTAACAAGTTAAAATTTATGCAAGTTTTCCGGCCGCCAAGGTCGGTTTTTTAATCAATGGTAAAGTCACAAAAAAGACCGCGAAACATAAGATAGTTCAGATTTACCTAGAAAGGGGTTAAGACATGATTAGAGAGATTACAATATTACCTGGTTTAGACAAAGAAGGGAACAAAGAAAACTTTAAGTCCGTTACCTTAAAAGCCGGGGAAACGGCTTCTATAGTAGGGCCCACAGGCAGTGGAAAAACGGCATTTATAACAGATATCGAGCTACTTGCCCAAGAAGATACCGCAACAGGGAGGAGGGTTTTGGTAAATGGCTCTATCCCCTCAGACGAGTTAAGATACAATCCGGCTTGCAAACCCATCGCTATGATCACCCAAAATACGAAATGCTTTGCGGATCTGACAACCCGGGAATTTCTTGAAATTCACACGAGAGCAAGAAATATCTGTCAAAAAAGAGTGGTTCAGGGGACGATCGCCTTGGCAAACACTTTTACGGGGGAAAAGATAACCCCCAATAGCAGAGTTACCACTTTGTCGGGAGGACAAACAAGGTCCCTCCTGATTGCAGATGCCATACTCATCGGTGCTGCACCAATTATTTTGTTGGACGAAATAGAAAATGCGGGTATTTTTAAACAGGAAGTTCTGGATATTATTCAAAATTCCTCTAAAATCATTATTTTTGTAACCCATGATCCCGTAATCGCACTATTAACAGAAAAGAGGATAATTATGGAGGGTGGTGCAGTTAAACGGGTATTACAACACAACACAGAGGAGGCCACAGCCGTAAAGAATTTAATTGAACTTGATAAACGGGTTGGTGTGGTGAGGGAGGAACTGCGTGCAGGAAATGAAATTACCAGGGATTTATTGCAAGTCAGCTTTGCATAGAAGGGGGTGAAATGTAATGAAGTTGGTTGTCATAGCGGGGCCGCCATCCGCCGGAAAAACTACCTTAACCAAACAAATTTTAAAAAAATTCAATACCTCTTATAAAATTGCCTTCTTAAAGATAGATGTAGTTAAGGCGTATGAGGATGTGGAGCTTGCAAAGGAATACGGAATTTTAACAAATAAAATTTACTCCGGGGATTTATGTCCCGATCATGCCAGCGTAATGGTTTTAGGGGATGTCATACATTGGGCACAAAAAAACGAGGCAGACCTCCTGATAGTTGA
>CAZCQT010000285.1:0-2990 GCA_964500905.1 uncultured Moorellales bacterium | reverse complement strand
AACCTCTCGTCCCTGGTAATTTATTACCGAGGACAAGAGGTTTTTTTATTTATCAACAAAAATGTAGAATAAGGAAACAATTTAAGGAGGTTTGGCAATGAGTTTAATTATTTATCTGGATGGACAATATCTGGCGGAAGAAGAAGCAAGGGTTTCGGTGTTTGACCATGCTGTTTTATATGGTGATGGTGTATTTGAAGGGATACGGGCCTATCATAACAGAGTTTTTAAATTAAAGGAGCATTTAATTAGACTCTATGAATCCGCTCATACCATTAATATGAAGATTAATCTAAGTATGGATGAAATGGAAGAAGTGGTTCTAGAGACCTTAAGACGCAATAATTTAAGGGATGCCTATATTCGCTTAGTTGTTACCAGGGGCAAGGGTGATTTGGGTCTGGATCCTCGTAATTGCATTGGTCCCACTGTTTTTTGTATTGCTTCAAAAATACGGCTATATCCTGAAGAATTTTATCTGAAAGGGTTGGAAACTGCTACAGTTGCTACCAGGAGAAATTTGCCTGAAGCCTGTAACCCTCAGGTAAAATCCTTAAACTATCTTAACAATATTTATGCAAAAATCGAGGCCAATAAGGCGGGAGTGCCGGAGGCTATTATGATGAATCAAGAAGGATATGTGGCGGAAGCAACAGGAGATAATATTTTTATTGTAAAAAACGGGGAATTAATTACTCCTCCTGTCTACTTAGGAATTCTGGAAGGCATTACTAGAAACACGGTGATGGAACTGGCAAAAGGGTTAAAGATTCCTGCTTCTGAAAAGGTTTTTACCAGACATAGTATTTACAATGCAGATGAATGCTTCTTAACAGGTACCGCTGCGGAGATAATTCCTGTTATTAAAGTGGATTCCAGAGAGATTGGCAGCGGCAAACCGGGGAAAATGACTCTGCAGCTTATTGAACTTTACAGGGAACTTACTAAAAATGATGGCCCGATGATCTTTAAGGATTAGGAGTGAGAAAAATGTATAGTCAGAAGATGAAGGTGGGAGTCGAAAAAGCACCCCATCGCTCTTTGTTAAAGTCTTTAGGGTTAACAGATCAAGAAATTAAAAGGCCGATTGTAGGAGTGGTGAATTCCTTTAATGAAGTTGTCCCCGGTCATACCCACTTAAGGCAAATTGCGGAGGCAGTGAAAGCCGGGGTTAGAATTGCCGGCGGGACTCCATTAGAATTTCCCGCTATTGCCGTTTGTGATGGTATCGCTATGAATCACGAAGGTATGCGTTATTCTTTAGCCTCCCGTGAAATAATTGCCGATTCCACCGAAATTATGCTAAAGGCACATGCCTTTGACGCAGTGGTTTTTATTCCAAACTGTGATAAGAATGTTCCCGGACTGTTAATGGCGGCTGCCAGATTAAACTTGCCTGCTATTTTTGTCAGTGGTGGCCCCATGCTGGCGGGTGATTATCGTGGTAAAAAGATAACCCTGAGTAATATTTTTGAAGCTGTAGGCAAGGTCAGTACCGGTGAAATGAGCGAGGACGATTTGGCTGAGATGGAGGAAGGCACCTGTCCTTCTTGCGGATCTTGTTCAGGCATGTTTACCGCTAACTCCATGAATTGTTTGACAGAGGCTTTAGGCATGGGCCTACCCGGCAATGGCACTATTCCAGCGGTTTATTCTGCTAGAATTAGGCTGGCTAAAGAAGCGGGTATGAAGATTATGGAGTTATTGGAAAGGGATCTTCGTTCTCTGGATATAATGACAGAAAAAGCTTTTCGCAACGCTTTAGCCTTGGATATGGCTCTTGGTTGCTCTACTAATACCGCTTTGCATTTGCCTGCCATTGCCCATGAGGCGGGGGTAAAAATTGATTTAGAACTAATAAATGAAATAAGTAAAATTACCCCTCATTTGAGTAAATTGGCCCCCGCCGGGGACTTCACCATAGAGGATCTTTATAGAGCGGGTGGGGTAATGGCGGTTATGAAGGAATTGGCAGATCATAAGCTGATTGATACCAATTTGATAACAGTTACAGGTGATACCCTGGCAACAAATTTAAGTAATGTAACAGTTAAAGATCGAGAGGTAATCCGGTCTGCTGCTAATCCCCATAGTGCTGACGGAGGCCTAGCAGTTCTTTGGGGTAATTTAGCCCCTGAAGGATCTGTGGTAAAAAGGGGAGCAGTTGCACCGTCTATGTTGGTTCATCAAGGCCCCGCTCGGGTTTTTGACGGGGAGGATGCTGCTGTGGCGGCGATTTTAAATAAAAAGATTAAACAGGGAGATGTGGTTGTCATTCGCTATGAAGGCCCCAAGGGAGGGCCCGGTATGCCGGAAATGCTTACCCCCACCTCTGCCCTAAGCGGCATGGGCTTAGACGAACAAGTTGCTTTAATCACCGATGGGCGTTTTTCCGGTGCTAGCCGGGGAGCGGCAATTGGCCATGTATCGCCAGAGGCGGCTGCAGGTGGGCCCATTGGAATTTTACAAGATGGGGATCTTATAAAAATAGATAATCCCAATAACTCTCTAGAAATGGTTTTGGAGGAAAGTGAGATTAAGTTAAGAGAGAAAGCAAGGCGAATACCCGGTCCTTCTATTACCACCGGATATTTAGGCAGGTATGCCAAGCAGGTAACCTCCGCCAGCCAAGGAGCGATTTTTCATGATTAAAGAAAAGAAAGATACAATTGAAAATTTGACCGGTGCTCAGGTTTTATTGAAGGCTTTGATATTAGAGGGAGTGGACACCGTTTTTGGTTATCCGGGCGGAGCTGTTTTGCCTTTATATGATGCTTTGCACAACACTCCTGAATTACGTCACATTTTGGCAAGGCATGAGCAAGGTGCAGCCCATGCGGCAGACGGTTATGCCAGAGCTACTGGAAAACCCGGTGTAGTTTTTGCTACATCTGGTCCGGGTGCTACAAATTTGGTAACGGGCATCACCAATGCTTATATGGATTCCATTCCCTTAGTAGCTATTACAGGGCAAGTGGGGCTGGAGCTAT
>CAZCQT010000284.1:0-2993 GCA_964500905.1 uncultured Moorellales bacterium | reverse complement strand
TCAATTCAAGATTTTTTCTTGATTTTAATTTTTATATCCGTTATAATTACAAAGAAGGCAGGACAACCTTGATGTTTGCGTCAACCATGTATCTTCAATTTTCTCGCAGGCTCAGTCCCTTGGGGAAAGGGTAACGAAAAAATGAACCGACGCATGGGGTCTGGCAAATCTTTAGGTGGAGGCGATGTAATGAGTGTAAATCCCCAGAGAATGGCCTGTGATAGTTTGGAAATAATGATTGATGAGGATGTAGTCCTACTTGCTCAAGATGGGGATGATTATGCGCAAGAGTTCCTGATCAATAAATACAAAAACTTTGTTAGGGCAAAAGCCAGATCTTATTTTTTAATCGGTGCGGATCGGGAAGATATAATTCAGGAAGGAATGATTGGTCTTTACAAGGCCATTCGCGATTTCCGGGGAGATAAACTGTCTTCTTTCAGAGCCTTTGCAGAACTTTGTATTACAAGGCAGATTATTACGGCTATTAAGACGGCTACCAGGCAAAAGCACATACCCCTTAATTCTTATGTGTCTTTAAATAAGCCGATTTATGATGAGGATTCCGATCGTACTCTTTTAGATGTTATTTCAGGTACAAAAATTACCGATCCGGAGGAATTGATTATCTCCCGGGAGGAATTTGATGATATAGAAGAAAAAATGGGGGAGATCCTCAGTAATTTGGAGTGGAAGGTATTGATGTCCTACCTAGAGGGCAAATCCTATCAGGAAATTGCCCTGGATTTAGACAGACATGTAAAATCCATCGATAACGCCCTCCAAAGAGTTAAAAGAAAATTGGAAAGATATTTAGAATTGAGAGATTGCTAATTAAATACAAATAGAAGCCAGCGGGAGCTGGCTTTTTTGAATCTAATTTTTTGCTTGATCCTCTTGACAGTTCATTCTACAGAATGTAAAATATAATTAATACTACATGATGTAGAATGGGAGGTAAGCTGATTGAAGATAATTAAAATTTCAGATGCAGAACAGGAAATTATGGAGATTATCTGGACTGAAAATAAAGAGGTTACATCGGCGGACATAATTGAAAAGCTAGGGGAAGAAAACCCTTGGAAACACACTACTATACTCACCTTAGCGAAGCGGTTGGTAAATAAAGGAGTTTTAAAAGTAAGAAAGGAAAAAGGAATTAATTATTATTCACCAAATATTAGTAGGGACGAATATAAATCCCACCAAGCCAATGGTTTTATAGAGGATATGTATGATGGCAGTGTAAAATCCTTGGTGGCTTCATTATATGATAACCAAAGAATCGATAAGCGGGATCTAAATGAGCTAAAGGACTGGATCAGGAGGTTATAATATGGGAATGCTGGATTTAGTGTTTAACCTGTCTATGACAGGAACTATTATCTTTTTTATTTTTTTATTGTTAAAGCCTGTAACAAAAAACCACTTTGGCTCATCCTGGCATTATAAAATGCTCATCTTAGTCTTGGCTTTCTTCATTATGCCCGTGGGCAATTTTATAAAACTGCCGGCGATTCCCGTTTCTAATATTTCTGCTTTGGCGGCCGTAACTGAAGGATTAAGCACTCCGGTAGATATAGAGATAAAAGAAGGAGTAAAGGCTACGAAAAATGATAGTGATATAGGGGAAATTAATCCGCAATCCGCAATAAAAGGCAATTTAAAAAATCAAGCTGTTTACCCTGCTAAAAAAGAAGGGCAAAATATTCAAGCCATTAAATTGAGGATGGATCCCTTTAAAGATCTAATTAAGCATACCTGGCTGTTCGGTGTAGTTGTCTTGCTTTTAGTAAAAGCTTTGCAATATCTAAAATTCAAATCCTTTGTTTTAAGACACACTATAGCAATAGAAAAAGGCGATGTTTTAGCTTTATTTAATACATGTAAGAATGAGTTGAATATTAAAAGGGAAATTTCCTTAAGAATTTTTAGTGCCGCCGGTTCCCCTATGCTAGTGGGGATATTCCGCCCCGTAGTTCTCATTCCTGATCCCGGTGGAGAGCATAAGAGCCTGAAAATGATATTTTTGCACGAATTAAATCATTATAAAAGAAATGACATTTTGGTTAAGGTTTTTGGACTGATCATAAGTGCTATTCATTGGTTCAATCCGTTTATTCATTTGCTTTTAAGAGAAATGAATCGGTTTTGCGAGTATTCCACAGATGAGAAGGTAGTAGCAGGGATGGATATTAATGATAGGAAATACTATGGAGAAACTATTTTAAGTTCAATTGGGGGTATCATACCAAGAAAATCTTCATTGGCAACAACTATGGGTGATGGTGGAAAACAATTAAAAGCCAGGCTGGAGAATATGATATATTCAGCGGAAGCAAACAGAAAAAAGCAAACCATTTCTGTATTTGTCGGATTTCTAATATTAATATCAGGCTTGGCAATGGCTTGTGGTATTTTGCCCAACAAGACTATGGGAGGCACTGATTCCTATGTGGTCTATATTAAGGATGATGGACTTTATTATTCATACCTGGGTGGCGGAAATGAGGTAAAGATCCATGACGGCAAAAATTTTGAATACCCCCTTATCTCAAAGGAGGGGAGCTATATTGCCTATACCAAGGCAAACAGCCTCTTTATTTATAATATAAAAGAGGGAAACTATGAACAAATTGCCGATGGAATTGAGCATTATTATAATAGCTATAGTTGGTTTGATAACGAAACCCTCATCTATGGCTCCAGCAAAAAACCGGGATTTAAAGTGTTAAATGTGTTGTCCAAAGAAACAAGGGAACATCTTGACGAATATTATTATGTAGGGCTGGTAGCCAGTAAAAATACCTTGGTTTATGGTTCCAGACTAAATAGGTGGTCTGATGAAAATGGAGAATTTATGAGTAATGATGGCGTGGTGGAGATAGATATAAAACAGTATGACAGTAATAATAACAATTTTTCGGTTAAAGTGGTTGTGGAAGGCAGGCAATCAACCCTCGAAGCAATAGGCTATAATCCCATTGTTTGGG
>CAZCQT010000283.1:0-2997 GCA_964500905.1 uncultured Moorellales bacterium | reverse complement strand
CGGCCGCGTAGAGCGCTTCAAAAAAAGATATGGCATGTAAACCTTATCTTACACTATTAGTAGCTTGATTTTTAAAAATAGCGGCTGTCAATGCTGCTATTTTTCTATTTAGAAAGGGCCGCCGGTGTCCAAACTTATTTTCCTGATAATACAGCAAATGCCCTCTGCCTCAAAAAATCACATGCAAAGATTTTTAAGACTTTAAGCTTTCCGCTTCACTATGCTATAATATAGCCATTGAGGCTCTTTTCGGAGCAATGGAGGAAATAAATTATGCTGGAAAAACTAAGAGATATAGAAAAAAGATACAGAGAGTTGGAAACCCTTTTAGGGGATCCGGAGATTATCTCTAATCAAATGGAATATCAAAAACACGCTAAAACCCATGCTTCCTTGACGGATGTAGTCACAACCTTTAGAGAATACCAAAAGGTGTTGGATGAAACAGAAGGAACAAATGAACTTTTAGCGGAAGAAAAAGATGAGGAGCTAAAAGAACTGGCCGAAGCAGAGCTGCAGATGCTGGAAGAACAACAGCAGAATCTGGAAAACAGATTAAAATTCCTGCTGATTCCCAAGGATCCCAATGACGAGAAAAACGTGATCATGGAAATCAGGGCAGGTACAGGGGGAGAGGAAGCGGCCCTCTTTGCCGGAGATTTATTCAGGATGTATAGCCGTTATGTAGAAAAAAAACATTGGGCATTAGAGATTTTAAGCGAAAACGCCACGGATATCGGAGGCTACAAGGAGGTTGTTTTTCAGATCTCCGGGCAAGGTGCCTATAGCCAATTAAAATACGAAAGTGGGGTTCATCGGGTGCAAAGGGTGCCTGCTACGGAGGCTCAGGGAAGGGTTCATACCTCCGCCGCCACAGTGGTGGTTTTGCCTGAAGCAGAAGAGGTGGATGTGGCCATCGATCCCAATGAGCTTAGAATTGATGTTTTTTGCTCCAGCGGTCCCGGAGGGCAATCGGTTAATACTACTCAATCGGCAGTGAGAATTACTCATATTCCCACTGGCTTAGTAGTGTCTTGCCAGGATGAAAAATCTCAACATAAAAATAAGGACAGGGCCATGAAGATCTTAAGAGCCAGATTACTGGATAAAGCCATAGAGGAAAAGCAGGGCGAGGAAAGGGCGGTCAGAAAGACCATGGTTGGTTCAGGTGATCGCAGCGAAAGAATTCGCACTTATAACTTCCCCCAAAATCGGGTTACGGATCATCGTATAGGTCTTACATTGCATAAGCTGGATATTATTCTTCAAGGGGAGTTGGGCGAGATTATTGAGGCCTTGGTTACCACCGAGCAAGCTGAAAAACTAAAAAATGCAGATTAAAAAAGCCTTTCACGAAAAACCTATTTTAATACGGGATGCTCTTGCTAGGGCTGTTTCTGTATTGAAGGGCGGCGGGGTTGCCCAGCCACGCTTGGAAGGGGAGCTGCTTTTAGCAAGCTTATTAGCTATAGATAGGGTTAAATTGATCATGAATGATCAAAACCTCTTAAGCAAAAGCAGTTGGGAGCAATATCAAAACCGCTTGCAACAAAGAGTGAGGGGTTGGCCCCTGCAGTATTTAATCGGCAGACAAGAATTTATGTCCCTGGATTTATTGGTCACACCTTCCGTCCTAATCCCCAGGGGGGATACAGAGATTCTGGCGGAAGAGGTATTGGCCCTTAAAGAAAAAGCGAAAAAAGCTCCGACTATTATTGATGTGGGTACGGGCAGCGGGGCCATAGCTGTGGCCCTCGCTTATTATTGGCGTGAGGCCAAAATTTATGCAACTGATGTTTCCCCTGAGGCCTTGGAAATCGCTAAAAAGAATGCCGACAGGCATAGGGTGAAAATAGAATTTATTTTAGGTGATTTATTGACGCCCTTTATTAAAAACAGCAGGAAATTTGACATAATAGTCAGCAATCCCCCCTATATTGTTTCCGGTGAAATGAAACTGCTGCCCAAGGATGTCCAAAAAGAGCCCAAACTGGCCTTGGATGGCGGTCGAGAGGGCTTGGACTATTATCAAAAATTAATTCCCCAAGCCATGACCTTATTGGAAAGGCAAGGAACTTTGGCCTTGGAAATTGGTTGGGATCAAGGTTTGGCAGTAAAGCAAATGTTGGAACACAACGGATTTAAACAAATAGCAATTATTCAGGACTACGGTAGCAGGGATCGGGTAGTTATAGGCCACAAGGAGTGACAAGGGGACTTTTAAGTGATCTTCACCCATCCTTCTGTCACTTTGGCTGACTGAAAACAGAAAGGGGCAACACAATTTGCTTTGGAAACTTTTCATAACCTTTTTTAAAATAGGCGGATTCACCATTGGCGGTGGTTATGTGATGCTTCCCTTGATAGAAAGAGAAGTGGTTGCAAACCACAAATGGGTCAGCCAGGAGGATTTTATTGACTTAATTGCTGTTGCTCAAGCAGCCCCCGGTATTATCGCCGTTAACTCAGCCCTGGTAATTGGCTACAAAGTTGCCAGATTTCCGGGTGCATTTATCGCTGCCCTGGGTGCCGCTTTGCCTTCATTTTTAATTATTCTGGGAATTGTAAAATACCTTTGGTCATTCAGGGAGCTAAGCGGGGTTGAGGCCTTTATGAAAGGGGCCGGACCAGTTGTAGTTGCCCTTCTGTTTGCGGCCGCCGCCTCCATGGGCAAAAAAGCCTGTAAAGATAAGTCAGATTTACTTTTTGGTTTCTTGGCTCTGGTTATGAGCTTGTTTTTTAAAATCAGTCCCATCATTTTAATTTTATTGGGAGGCCTGGCCGGCTATTTTCTTTACCACAGGAAAGAAGTGACAAGGGGACAGGTGTAGTGTCACACTACGTGACAAGGGGAACATGACAAGGGGACAGGTGTAGTGTCACACTATGGGTGACAAGGGGACAGGTAAAGTGTCACATTAAACAAAGGCCGAATGTCGGTTACTTTCTTGCTTTGTGTCCGTTTTTGATGTTGTCCGCAAAAGGGCAGATGACAAT
>CAZCQT010000282.1:0-3001 GCA_964500905.1 uncultured Moorellales bacterium | reverse complement strand
GCCGTGGAAAAATGCCTGTGGAGGCAGTAGAAAAAATTCTGCAAACAAAAGACAGAGCCTATGCGGGGCCTACTGCAGCAGCGAAAGGACTTTGTTTGGAAAGAATAATCTATTAATGATACAGGGTGACGTTTTCACTGTATCATTTGTCTGCTTTAAACAATTTATATATACTATAAAGGGAATGGGTGAAATGTCCTGCTGTTTTTTACTTTATTTCGTAAAATAAGCAGTAAGAGGTTTCTGAACAACAAGCAAAAATAAGTGCGTTAATGGATTCGATGGCCTTTTGCCTCGGATCTTTTTAAATGTCAATATTATCAATGAATTTCTTCCGTATGTAATATTTGCCGTTTAAACAATTGAAAACCCGGCATAATTACAGTAAAATGGCTTTGTAGAGATTAATCCGGGGTGATAAAGTTGGGTAGTCGGCTTAGAATTGCAATTTGCGAGGATAATGAAAAAGATTTGGCTATATTAACAGACCATATTAAACAAAGCGGTATTTCCGCTGATTGTGCTCTGTTTAATTCCGGCGAAAACCTAATGGCGGATTTTTACCCCGACCAATATGATTTGATTTTTTTAGATATCTATTTAGGAGGATTTTCGGGCATTAATGCGGCAGAAAGAGTTAGAAAAATTGATGGGGAAGTACTGATAGTTTTTACCACCACCAGCACAGATCATGCCTTGGAGAGCTACAGACTAAAAGCACCACGTTACTTGGAAAAGCCGCTTAAACCGGGAGAGGTAGTAGAGGCTTTAAAACTGGCTTTAGATAAACGCAAAAAAGTAGCTTCAATTAATTTGCTCATACAAGGTAAGTACCTGGATATCCCCCTTGGCAAGATTATTTATTTTGAACAAAAAAATAATGCGGTGCAGATCAATACCACCAAGGGCTTATTGCAAGTCAGCCAAACTGTTAGGATATCAGCCATAGCGGGAACCTTGCCGACAAATTTTTTACACTGCCATCATAGCTATATAATAAATCTAAACTATGTAAAGGGAATAGATCACCAGTTCAAGGTATTCAATATGGCAAACGGTGACAGGGTACATATTCGGCATAAAAGCTTTAAGGAAGTTGTCAGCAAATACGAGGATCATTTATTTTGTAAAGCCAGAGGTGGGGAATTTGAGTTGGAGTAAGGCCAAGATAATTTTAATAATTATCCCTGCAATGTGTTTAGTTTCGGTCTTTTTTCTCTTTGGCTATTTTTCTTTAGATAACAAGATACCGCCTTTTTCCGGCGGAGCAAAAGCGAGAATTGCAGAAAATGTGCAGATTAAGATTCAGCAAGAAGAACCTTTCCCTGCAACTCTGCCCCTTAAACTGCCTGATCTGGCCCTTCGAACAAAGGTAGTAATAACCGCGGAGTTAGATGCGAAACCCGGGGACAGCCTTCTTTATAAAGCAGTTTTTGCTCCCGCAAAACTATGGGTTAATGGGGAACCTCTATACGAAACAGGCCAGGAGAACAGTTTTCCTGCCTATATGCAGGATCCGCCCACAATACTTTCTTTGGTACCCCTACCCAAAGGGGAAGGTATAACTGAGATAACAATAGAATATCTGTCACCTTCGCAAAGAACAGTCTTATCCCTGCCGGAAATCTCCTATGGACAAGCAACTTCACTCTTGAGTAGGCTGTTTAGTCAAGAGGGTTTTAGCTTGGTTTTTTCCATACTTTTAATTTTTATGGGGATGCTAATGGTTTTAATCTACTTGGTAGCTGCCTTCAAGATACCCAAGGGAATCACTTTTTTATGGTTGGGGTTGTTTTCCCTAGCCGTTGGTATTTGGGTTTTTGGTGAGTGCGACCTTGCACCTTTCATCCTCCCATATCCCGTCCTTTTATATAATTTGGACTATTTAGGTTTGTTTCTGGTGGCAATTCCTTTTTTACACTTTAGCTTGGTAATTTTGGAGCCTCGCACTAGATTCCCTTATTATTTCATGCTGACCCTTCATTACTTGTCCGTTTCGGCAGTTATTTTGTTGCAATTTGCCGGTTGGATGGATTTTATAAAGTCCCTTTACTGGTTTCATATTATAACGCCTCTGGCCTTTGTTTTGGTGGCGGTTTCCCTGTTATTTGAATATTTCAGACATAATAATACTGATGTTTTACGTTTTATCCCGGCGGTAATTATCTTAGCCGCTTCCTCTGTTTTGGAACTGATTAATTATTATTACAGCCTGGCAACAGCTTTAACTCAATTTTTCCAATTAGGTGTTGTTGCTTTTGTTATTGCCCTTGGCTTTGCCAGCGGGCATTATATGGGGGAGATTGTAAAAAGGGCCAATGAAAAGACTTTGTTGGAATGTGAGATAGCTGCCACGGGCCAGCAGTTAGAGCTGCAAAGAGAGCAGTATCAGCAGTTGGCAGAAAACAGTTTGGCCATCAAAGAGCAAAGACATGATTTAAAACACCAGCTTGCCCTGATCAGGAAGTTGAACATAGAGGGAAACAGAGAAAGGTTGGGGAATTATATCAACATCCTTCTTCAGAATATCCCCCCATCCGATGAAATGCTGTTGAGTGAAAACTATGCTGTCAACGCTATCGCCTCTTACTATGGGGTTTTGGCTCAAAAAGAGGCTATTAAAACCGATTTGCATTTTGCCATCCCTCCTGGGTTAGATAGCAAGCTGGAAAGTGATTTATGTATTATAATTGGAAACTTGCTGGAAAATGCCCTGGAAGCCTGCCAAAAGGTAACAAGGGTTGAACCTTTTATTTGTCTTAAAAGCCGCTTGGATTATGATATTCTGACCATTACAGTAGATAACAGCTTTGAAGAACCAATTCGCAAAAAGGGTGAATTATTTCTCTCTGGCAAAAGAAAAGGAGAGGGCATTGGCATTTCCTCCGTTAAGGCTGTAGCCAAAAAATATAAAGGCGGAACTAAATTTGAAGCTAAGGGAAATGTATTTATGGCATCAGTCTACCTGCAGATAAAATGATACCTGATATGGCGAAACATT
>CAZCQT010000281.1:0-3002 GCA_964500905.1 uncultured Moorellales bacterium | reverse complement strand
CTACCAAAATAATTCATGTAATCAATTGTTACTCCAAAATAGTCGGCAATTTTCTTTCCAAGTTTAAAACTTGGAGTATGGACACCTCGTTCTACTTGTGAAATATACGTATCTGTCACACCAAGGTCTAATGCAAGCCTCCTCTGGGTTATGCCTTTTTTCTGTCTTAATTCTTTTATACGGTTCATTTAGACACCTCCTTTCTTTATGTACAGTATACAGACATATTTTTTCTATGTCAATGTTAATTACGTATTTTTTCTATAGAAAAATACCTTCTATGGTGTTTTAAGAAAAAATATTTCTGCTATACTATTTAATATGAGGTGATTTAAAATGACTTTTGGGGAAAAACTAAAATCTCTTAGGGAAAATAAGGGCTTAACTCAAAAAGACCTGGGGGAAATGCTAGGCATTTCTGCCCGATTGGTTAGTTATTATGAAACCAATAAAACTATTCCTAACGACCCAACCATACTCAATACCATCGCTTCAATTTTTCAAGTTTCTTTAGATTATTTACTGGGGGAAGACAATCAAGAATCTAAGCTTCACCAACTAGCAAGAAAACTTACCAATGCAACTAAGCAAAACCGACTAAAGTGGGATTGGTTTCGATTGGAACCCTACTCATGGACAAGCGATTTTGTACTTAATGGCCCCACGAACAAATCTTATGAAGATGGGGATGATATTGTAAACGATGAATCCTTTTATGTTAACTACAAAAATGGCGCATATGTTTTAATGAGAATATTTAATTCTGGCACCAAAAACTACAAAACTGCTCTATTCATCCACTATAACGATGGCTTTGTTTTCTACGCTTCGGATACAGACATTATAATCATTGAGGATCTTTACCTTGCTGTTAGAAACCAAGTTCTAGGTGTCGATTCCTTCGTTGATGAATTCCTTGAAGATGATTTTGAGCCGGGAAACAACTTATCAAATTTTGATATTAATGACCCGTTTGGCTAAATCGAAAAAATGAATAACAAAAGCACCTACCTCCTTGGTAAGTGCTTTTATTTGTTTATTTATTTTAGCCCTGCCTGTGCTTTCATGTCTACTTTCCCATCTTGAAACATTATTTGTATATTCCCACCGTCTTTATTCACCCATTGCATACTAGTTATAACAACTTCTGCCGCTTCCGTCTTTGCACTTTCTTCGCCTTCACCTAATATTTCCTCTACTTCTTCTATTGTCATTCCAATATCAATTTTATCATACATTTCTTTAGTGATCTTTGTTTCGTCTTTGCCATTACAGCTAGTCAGTAAAAGCATTGCTATTATCAAAATAATAACTACTTTTACAGTCTTTTTCATTTAAACCCCTCCCGATATATTTATATCCTAATAATACCAAACATATCACGGAGTTTCAAATTTATCAGCTAAACGCCCTTTTCATGGCCTCCTGGAACACCTTAACTTGTCTTTCCATTTCTGCCTTATCCATAACTACAGCCCTAGATATTCTACTTCTCCACTCGTTTCTAATCTTATGCTGCTCCTTAGAAAAGTTTTTAAGGATGTCCTTATCGTTCTCTGCACGGATGCTGACTACTTGGCCAAGTGGAGTTTCGGGCATAATGCCAGCCAATAAGGTGCAGAATTCGCTCCAAGGCATGTTAGGCTCATTCCTTAGCCTAATGCCATACTGGGAGGTAAAGGAAGCTTCTATAAGCCCCCAATCCTCGTATAAATCATACCAATCTTCTTTATAGGTTTGCCTCTTTGCGAAATCGGGCCTCCGCGACCTCATAATCTTCACCCATCACGGCAGCCATTATTGCTACGAAAATGGATTGGTAGGCACTAAAGGAAAGCCCCATAACATCTATTTCTTTAGCTGCCTCTTCCCCGAGAGTTATTTTAATAATCTCGTCCATGACTTCTAAATTCATTTCCGTGTTTTTGATTTTCTGGTCTACTGCAATAATGGTGTTTTTTCTGTCATCAATTTCAAAGACTTTGTCCTCGGCCAATTTTAGCTTTGGCCTTTCATTGGTCAGCTTGGCCGAAATATCAATTACCTTGCTCATTATTAATCACCCCCGGGTACATAAGTTGGTTTACCATCGGATTGCAATTCAAATTCTAGACCAGAGACGTTTGTACTATCCCCACCGAATGGAGTGGTAACATTAACTATACAGTCAAACTCTAATTTGTCCCCATCGGGGAATTCAATGGCGGCTTTGCTGGAGCATTGCAGCCCACTCTTCCACGCCAAGCCGGCTACATAGTCATTGCCTGGGTCTCCGATGTGCCTTTTACCGTTTAAGGCTATCGCAAACCCCTTGCCTGTCATTAGTCTTCTTACCCAACCTTCGGTATCCATCGGGGTCCATTCTTCTACATTACCATCTATAGACGGGGAGAAGGTCTCCATATCTTTTATTACTTTCATATCCTCCTCGTCACTGGTCCTGCCCTTGGTCCCTATTTTAAAATCCAAATCAAATACTGGATATACGCCTAGGTTAGCCATGTTTTCACTACCTTTCATGTATTATTTCTAAATCAATTACGTATTCATATATTCCTGAGCCATCCACGCCTAAATAAATAGGTTCCGGGTCCCTCATCTTAAACTGAATTACCCTTTTACCCGCTATTTCTACATTAGTTAATCCATGCAGAGCGTTGTATACTTCCGCGGCCTTCAGTTCAGTTTCATGAACATTTTTAATCCAATGAACCAATATCCTTACGCCTTTACCTTTGTAGGAGCTGTTTTGAATGCCACCGATAGCCGTAGGGTTGACAAAAGCTCTACCGTTATAGATAACTATAGCCTTTTCATCAGGGGACCTAAGACCGCCGACAAACCAGTTAGGGCAATCAATTCTAAGCTTTAGCCAATCTTTTAAATCTACTATAGTCATTTAATCACCCCGCCAGAGTTATCTTTTAACTTTTCCCCATAAGTTTCTTCAAGCCATTTCTTCTTGTCTCCGTGGATAGAATCATCCATCCATCTGCCTTTAG
>CAZCQT010000280.1:0-3006 GCA_964500905.1 uncultured Moorellales bacterium | reverse complement strand
GGCGATGACGGGCTTGAACCGCCGACATCCTGCTTGTAAGGCAGGCGCTCTCCCAGCTGAGCTAATCGCCCATTATGCAAGGCTAATTATACACAAATTAAGTTTGGTTGTCAAAAGCATCCTAACCCAGATTATTTTGAGCAACAAAGTTATTTTAGCATGTATTCCCGTTGTCTGTCAAAGGATATTTTTATTTAAATGCAAACCGATTAGGGCTTCCCTAATTAATTTTGCGGCTAATACAGCTGTTCTTTGAGATTGGTCTTGCTGGGGAGACACCTCAACTAAATCTATAGCAACTACAGGAAGATTGATCATCAAAAGCATTGCTTGTAAAATTTCTTTAGAGGTGCATCCCCCCGGTTCAGGTGTACCCGTACCGGGTGCAAAGGCGGGATCAACTACATCAATATCAATTGAAAGATATATAGGTCTCCCCATCCAATTGTCCGCAACTTTCTTTAGTGGTTTTAGTATCTCATCAAAGAAAAAATTAACATTCGTTTTTGCAAAGGCCAATTCTTCGGCTGAACCGGAACGGATTCCAAATTGGTATAAATTTTTGAAGCCCACTAAATTACCTATGTGCTGCATTACAGTGGCGTGACTAAAGGCTTCTCCGCCATAATCTTCTCGCAGATCCGCATGGGCATCAAAGTGAAAGACAGTTAAGTCGGGATAACGCTTCTTTGCGGCTTTCACCAAAGGAAAGGATACCAAATGCTCCCCACCCATTGCAATGGGTAATTTATTTAAAGCATGAAAGGCCTTGGCAACCTTTTCTATACGTTCCAAGCTAAGCAAAGTATTACCCAGTGGAAGATCTAAATCCCCGGCATCAAAATATTTAACATCCTTTAAAGAGCTTTGTTGATAAAAGCTATATTCCTCCAGGCTACCGGAAACCAAGCGGATAGCTTGCGGGCCGAATCTTGTACCTGACTGGAAGCTTACTGTAAAATCCATAGGCACACCAAATAGAATATAATCGGCCTTTTCATGAGTTGCTTGACTTCCCATAAAACCAAATTGCTTGTGCAAAAAGGGGTGCATTTTTAATCATCCTTTATTTTGTAATATCTTGTATAAATGGAGGTAAAACAAAAGCTGCCCTGTGAATCTGTGGTGTATAGTATCTGGTATTTAAGCTGGCAAAGTTATTTTCATTGACCTTTTCCGGATCATATTTTTTGCTGCCAAGGGTAAAGGACCACAGGCCGCTAGGGTATGTCGGAATATTTGCCAGAAACAGCTTACCTATTGGAAAAATGCTTCTTACATCCTTTAAAACTCTTTTGATCAGTTGTTCCTCGAAAAATGGAGACTCTGTTTGAGCAACAAAAATTCCATCCTCAGTTAAGGATTCGTAAACTGAAGCATAAAATTCCTTGGAAAATAGACCTACTGCCGCTCCAATGGGATCAGTGGAGTCCACCACAATTAGATCGTATGTATTTTTATGTTTCGCCACATGCTTAATACCGTCATCAAAAATTATCTCAACCTTTGGGTCTTGTAGTCCATGTGAGATTTCAGGAAGATATTCCTTGCTGACCTCAACTACTCTGCGATCAATTTCCACTAGGGTAGCTTTTTCTATGCTGGGGTGTTTAATAATTTCCCTGATACTGCCACCATCGCCCCCGCCTACTACCAAAGCTTTTTTTGGTTTTTTTAAGGTGTTTAAGGCAACATGGGTAATCATCTCGTGATAAACAAATTCATCCTTAATTGTTGTTTGAATAATACCATCCAAAAGCAACATCCTGCCAAAGGCTTTTGTTTCTATTACCGTCAAATCTTGAAATTCCGATTGCTCCTTATGTAAGACCCCCGTAGCTTTACAAGAAATACCTAAATTGGGTGTTTGTAATTCGCTGAACCATAAACCTTCCATTATTCATACCTCCTTAACATTTTACTTCTATTACCGATGAAAGTATTATAACAACCTTCATTCTATCTAGCAAGTGCTCAAGGTATATATGTATCCGTTAAGTTATTTACTATAGCTCTTAATATATTTTCATTTGAATATTTTAACGGAATTGTTATTTAGGAAGCTAACATAATAAAAAGGAAATTGTCTTTTGAAAAAGAATACTTTAGTTAAGTTACTTTGAAAAAAATATTTTAATTAGGTATTTGAGAGGAGAAATGAGTCAAAATGCAGGACAACAACCTACTACAAATTGATGATGTTTTAAAGCTTGACCGTAAGCAGGTTCGTGACTACCACAAGGCCTATATCAACCCCGGCTTGGTTAATATGATGGGCATACTAAATTTTGATAAACAATTTGTTCGGGCAGAGGGCGTAAAGGTTTGGGATAGTGATGGCAATGTGTATTTAGATTTTCTCGGCGGATACGGAGCCTTAAACCTAGGGCATAATCCCCAAAGTGTGATGGAAGCCGTTGAAAAGGTAAAGGGGCTGCCAAGTATATTGCAAGCAGCCTTGGGTACGGTTGTCAGTGGTTTGGCCCATAATCTTGCTCAAATTTTGCCTCAAGGCCTGGAGCGTAGCTTTTTTTGTAACAGCGGAGCCGAGGCTGTAGAAGGTGCTTTAAAGTTGGCAAGGATCGCCAGCGGTAAAAGCAAGACTCTTTATTGTGAGGGTTCCTTTCATGGAAAGACCTTTGGGGCATTATCAGTCACGGGCAGAAAAAAATATCAAACTCCTTTTCAGCCCCTAATGGCTGATTGCGAAGTTATTCCTTTTGGTGATTTGGATGTGCTGGAAAGCAAGGTATACAAAAAAGATGTTGCCTGTTTTATATTGGAGCCTATTCAAGGAGATGGTGGTATTATAGTCCCTCCCCAAGGCTATTTGAGTGGTGTTCGTGAAATCTGCAATAAGTATGATGTTTTGATGATTGTTGATGAGATCCAAACCGGTTTTGGCAGAACAGGGAAAATGTTTGCTTGTGATCACGAAAATGTGGTTCCGGATATTATTTGCCTTGCCAAATCCCTGGGTGGAAGCATTATGCCGATTGGGGCTTA
>CAZCQT010000279.1:1208-3008 GCA_964500905.1 uncultured Moorellales bacterium | reverse complement strand
CGACTATTTGCTGGATCAGGTTAACAAAGACTTAATCAAGGAACAACAGTTTTCATTAGTAGCGGGAACAACCTTAAGTTCTTTAACAACCTTTATACCTCAATTACTAAAAAGGCTGAGGGTGGATGTTTTGGGGGTTACAGGCCTACCAAATAATAACAACATTCCTTCCACAAATGTACCCGAGGTGTTAAAAAACTTGGCAGATGAAGTAATATCCCGAGGCGGCGACCTAGGTGTTTTTCTGGATTCGCAAGGAGCAAGGCTTTTTTTAGTAGATGAAAAGGGCCAAATTCTTGATGAAAACATGTACTTGCTTTTAGTAGCCTTGATTATTTTTAAAAAAAATCCTAAAGCCAAAATAGCTGTTCCCGTAACTGCCCCACAAGTAATGGAAGCCTTGGCGGAAAGTTTTGGCGGCGAGATTGTAAGAATCAAAACGGGGGAAGCCCAGTTAATGGAGGTTGTCAGGGAGCCGGGGTTTTCAAGGCAACAAGGAGGCTACACACAGCAATCCTTACAATTTGATGGATTATTATCCCTTTTAAAAATACTTGAATATTTAGCAGAGAGTAAACAGAGTCTCTCCTCACTAGTGGAGGAAATACCAAGATTCTATATGGAGATGCAAACTGTTCCTTGTCCAAGGGAAGTCGGCGGCAAATTTATGAGGAAAATGATTGAGGAAAAAGGGAAAGAAAACGTTGAGTTGGTTGATGGTATCAAAATTTACCAAAATGGTGGCTGGGCATTAATTTTGCCTGATCCCGACGAACCCGCCTATAGGGTTTATAGTGAAAGCTTTTCTCAGGAGGCAGCTTCAGAACTGGCGGCTTTTTATGTAAATAAGGTTAAGGATTTTTTAAAGGATACAAACGGATTAGTTCCAAAGAAATAAGGAATTTTAAAATTTGGTAGGAGTTGCTTAATCTTTCTTGAATTAATATAATTAGAACGAAAATGACGCATTTTTTCTGAAGGGGGGGGCCATATATGAATAGTGGAAAAGGTCCCAGGTTTGGGTCCTTTTTTCAAGGTGTGGCATTATTCTTGATTTTGCCCGCAATATTAGTTTTTAATAATTTATTGGCTTTATTTTTAACAACAATAATTAAAGTAGATAATGGAATGTTTTTTATAGCCGCGATGAGTATTACCCAAGCGGTTTTGATAATTGTTTTTGCCTTTTACTTTGCTGCCCATTATTGGCAGTGGGGGTTAAGGGAATTTGGCTTGAGTTTAGAAAATTTTAAAAAGGGCCTAAGCGGGGGCTTGAAATTTGGACCGTTGATCTTCATCTTAGTAGTGCTAAGTGGAGCCATAATAGAAATGATTAAACCCTTCGAAGGAGAAATGCAGCCCTTTGCTCAATTAGTAATCAAAGCGGATTCCTTTTCAGAGTTATTTGTTTTATTTTTACTTGGGGTGTTCATTGCACCCTTGGCTGAGGAAATATATTTTCGTGGCCTACTTTTTCCGGTAATTAAGGGGCATTTAGGATTAGCGGGCGGTATTATTGTTTCCGGTTTAATTTTTGGCGTAATGCATTTTGATTTGCTTAGATTTTTACCGTTGGCTTTGGGGGGAATGGCTCTTGCCTACTTATATCATAAAACTAACTCCCTTTATGCTACTATTACAGCACATGGTGTATGGAATGGCATTATGCTTTTTCTTTTGCATTTTTTACAGGGATCCCCCACTTTTTAGAAGGTCTAACTATATAAATGGGCTTGATTTTATCTGGAAATCAGGCTAACATATATTCAAACAAGTAGGAAAATTGAAAAATTATCTTTA
>CAZCQT010000279.1:0-1108 GCA_964500905.1 uncultured Moorellales bacterium | reverse complement strand
AAAGCCATGATGCCTTATAATTTAAATATCAGCACCATGTTGGAAAGAGCAGAAAATCTTTATCCTAAAAAACAGGTTATCTCCAGAACCCTCAATCGAACCCACCGCTTGACTTATCTTGAAATAGGGGAAAGAACGCGCCGGTTAAGCAGTGCTTTGAAGGCTTTGGGAGTGGAAAAGGGTGATCGGGTTGGCACCATTGGTTCGAATCATCACAGACATTTAGAGGCTTATTTTGCTATCCCCGGTCTGGGTGCAATTATTCACACTATCAATATTAGATTTTCATCAAAACATCTGATTAATATGATTAATCATGCTGAGGATAAAATTCTTCTAATTGATGAAGAAATGCTGCCTCAAGTTGAAAAGATTAAAAATCAATTGCCCAAAGTCAAGGCCTATATAGTGATGTCTGATAATAAAGAGCTCCCAGATTCTATCCTAGAGCCTCTTTTTTCTTATGAGGACCTTTTGGAGGGCGGAGATGCAGGCTTTCAGTTTGTAAAGGACTTAGATGAGTATTCTCCCGGGGGACTTTGTTATACTTTTTCCACCTCAGGGGCATTAAAAGGGGTAGTTTATACTCACCGGGGGGTGGTTCTGCATAGTTTAGTAGTGGGCTTGGGTGAGACCTTGGCTTTAACAGAAGCGGATGTGTGTATGCCAATAGTACCTATGTTCCATGTAAATGCCTGGGGATTACCTTATGCTGCCACCTGGTTTGGAACTACACAAGTTTTGCCCGGACCTCAGTTTACGCCTGAAATATTGGCTGATTTAATTTCTCGTGAAAGAGTGACTGTTGCGGCCAGTGTTCCTACAGTTTGGCTGGGTTTATTGATGGTTTTGGAAAAAGGACTCCACGATTACACTTCTATTAGGGCGGCTATCAGCGGGGGCTCAGCAGTACCAATTTCTTTGATTGCTGCCTACGATAAATTGGGGATTCCCCTATGTCAAGCCTATGGTATGACAGAAACCACACCTTTGGTAACCGTCTCTCGTCTAAAAAGCTATCAGGAAGAGTTGTCTGCTGAGGAAAAAATTATGTTTCGAGCCAAACAAGGGATTCTAGCTCCGGGCTTGGAAATGAAAATTATAGGTC
>CAZCQT010000278.1:2739-3033 GCA_964500905.1 uncultured Moorellales bacterium | reverse complement strand
CTTGGCTTTAATTGCGGCAGCAGTCCCTCCTCTACTAATGACAACACCAATATCTTGAGATTCAACCATTTTTTTTACCTTTTCGGCTGCGGATTCCAATACATCTTCAATAATAATTGTATGAATGCCCTGTTCCCTAGAAATTTCTTTGGCCAACAATGTAAATTGTGGGTGAGGTGAAGTAATAATAATACCGGTTTTAATCATTTATTTGCCTCCTAAAACTCCACAGCTTTATTAAAATCCCAGCTCATTCTTTTTTGCCCTCGCTAACAGTCAATTAGCTATTTTTCT
>CAZCQT010000278.1:1740-2729 GCA_964500905.1 uncultured Moorellales bacterium | reverse complement strand
TTTCTTCCACAGAAACTCAAAACTGTTATCTGCTTTTAACGAGACATAATTACTTCCAATCCAGTTATCCCCACCCCGCTCAGGGTAATCCTCACGATAATGAGATCCTCTACTTTCCCGTCTGAGCAAGGCGGACTGCAGTACTAATTTTGCTACAATACACTTATTTTGCAGTTCGAAATATTGAATTAAATTCCTAAAACTCACTCTCTGAACTTTGGTCAGCATACTTAAACAGGTGTTTACGGCATTTAAGGATTCTTGCATAATTTTTTCTGAACGAACCAAACCTGCCCCCAATTCCATGGCCCGGTTTAAATAATTACCAACATCTTCAAGACTAATATCTCCTTCTTGAATAAAATACAGATCCGCTTTATTAAAAAAAAATTCTTTTTTAGTGATTTTGTTGCGAACAGCAAATAATCCAGCTTCATTACCAACAAGCAAACCATAAACCACGGCCTCTGTTAAGCTATTGCCAGCCAATCTATTCGCACCATGAACTCCCCCGACAACTTCCCCACAGGCAAATAACCCCGGTGTATTAGTCTGCCCACAATTATCTATGACCACCCCTCCCATAAAATAATGGGCGGCAGGAGCTACCTCAAAATGTCCCTCTTTAAAATCCTGCCCCTTGTCCTGAAAATATTTTAACAAGGAAGGGTATTTAATTTTAAAAGTTTCGGGAGGGATTGAAGAAAAATCTATTCTTACTCCCTTTGTAAATCCTTTTCCTTTAGCTATTTCCTGGTATATTCCCTTGGCCATTACATCTCTAGTAGCCATTTCTCCGGCAGGTGAATAATTAAATAAAAATCGCTCTCCCTTATTATTAAGCAAAACTGCTCCATCGCCAAAAATTGAGGTTGATATAGCCAACCTAAAGGGATAAACCATATAGGAAGGAAAAAATTGTACAAACTCCATATCCCTTAGTACTGCCCCTGCTTTTAGCGCTAAAGCATAACCATCGCCTGTTGCGC
>CAZCQT010000278.1:0-1730 GCA_964500905.1 uncultured Moorellales bacterium | reverse complement strand
AAAAAATCCTACCTGCACCGCCTGTGGCTAATACTATTGACCTTGCCTTCAGCTCTATAATGTTCGGCTTATTGATACTCAGACCCAAGGCTCCAAGCAATTGCCCCTTTCCCACTTCCAAAGAAACAATCATGGTTTTTTCTAAAAAGTCAACACCTCGTTCTTTTAATATATTTAATAAAGGAATGGTTAAGTTTTGGCCCTGACTGCCGTGGGGATACTTTTTATTTTCAACGGTTAGGAACCTTTCCTTACTGTGCCCCGGTGCTTTTCTAAGCATCTTTTTCCCCTCATTTTTCAAAAAAGAAACTCCAATACCTTCTAAAAAATTTATTGCACTAGGGGCTTCCTCGGTTAGAATCTTTACCAAATCCCTATTGTTTATTTCGGCTCCCCCTGACATCGTATCATTGTAATGCTGTTGGAAAGAATCGCTTAAGGAAATACTTGCTGCAAACCCACCGGCAGCAATCAAAGTATTGCCGCTGCCACCAACTTTATCCTTGCAAACAACTAACACTTTTGAAGAGTGAACGCTAGCTGCGTAAGCGGCTGTTAATGCCGAAAGACCGCCACCTATGACAATGACCTCATAAGATAAATCAAGTTTGTGCAAAGCCAATCCCCCTTTTTTGCAACTTTTAAACCATCGCAAACTGAAAAGACGGTAAGAAATGGTATTTTAACGATCATAACTACCGTATAGCGACCATAAAGGCTGATAACCATTTTACCTTTCCTTTAGTCGCCCCTGTAGATGACTGAACATTCCAAATAGTGCAACCAAGCCTATATTAAAAAAAACATTCCCAGTCTGTTTTTAGTTAAAACCTTAGCTTTCTAAAAACCCTGTATTTTTAATGACAAAACACCCGCTCACCCTTGGACCAGCTAAAGATATTACAAGTCAAACAACCGTGAGTTATCAAAGACATTAACTACCTTTTCCATACCATAGGAGAATGCTGGACTCGTTTCTGCTTTGTTGAGATACAGTTTGTAATTGCTAAATTTCAAGTGGGGTACAACTGAATTTTATCATATCTCATGAAATTATGAAAATGTTTACCAGCTTTTTACCCAACCTATATTGCTTTTCCTTCTATCAACTAAATTGCATAGAAAACCATCTCCTCTAGTTTTAAGAGCAAGCCCAGTCTAAAAAACAATGCCATCGATATTGTAATATAACAGATACCTCCTCAACCGCCTGTTGGGTTTTAAAAGCATTCTACATAAAGACAAAGCGCAGTTTCTTTCAACTATGGTATTTGTTAGCATTAGCTACTCATCCAACAAATACTTCAACTTCCTGATAGTCGTATTTTAGCAAAGACTGCAAAAGGGAACCTTTAATCACGGCTCCCTTTTGGCATTAGAAAGTCATCTATGGAAACCCTGGATTAATTATCCCAAGGTTGGCTTTATCCTAATATAGCATAACAGCACAGACTTTATAATTAACTGTCTACCCCTCCTTTTATTCTATATTTAGGCGGCTCAGTTTCATAAAGATTATTTCCCTGTGCATCAATAACAACTATAGCAGGAAAATCTTCCACATGAAAACGGTGAATCGCTTCGGCACCCAACTCTTCATAAGCAACAACTTCCGCCTTTTTGATACTTTTAGCAATCAAAGCAGCGGCGCCACCTACCGCACCAAAATACACAGAGCCATACTTTTTCATGCCTTCTTTCCAGGGTTTTTAAATCAGCCAGTATTAATT
>CAZCQT010000277.1:0-3051 GCA_964500905.1 uncultured Moorellales bacterium | reverse complement strand
GTACTGATGAAATTCTATGTGGGCGTTACAGATGATAACTGGTTTCATTATTTAGCTAACGAACAACCGGATGAATTAAATTTTTGGCAGCCCGGAGGCAAAACGGCGTTTAGAGCTATTGAGCCCAATGATCTCTTCTTGTTTAAATTACATAGTCCAAATAACTATATCGTAGGTGGCGGTTTTTTTGTGCGCCACTCATTTTTGCCTGTTTCTCTAGCATGGGATGCTTTCGAAAACAAAAACGGTACACCTGATTTATTGAGCTTTAGAAATGCTATTTATAAATACAGAAAAAGTGATTTTCGAAAAGAACCGGATCCTATAATCGGATGTATTATCCTAAGTATGCCTTTTTTCTTTGATAAAATGAATAGGATTCCAGTTCCGGAAGATTGGAAACCCAATATAGTCCAAGGGAAAAGGTATGATACAGAAACCGAAATAGGGCGAAGGTTACACGACCAGGTTCAGTTAAGGCTACAACAATATCAACCTTTTGGGTATGTATCTGAGGAGAGTGCTGCTATAAGATATGGATCACCACAAATTGTGTTGCCAAGGATCGGACAAGGGGCTTTTAGAGTGATAGTAACGGAGGCTTACCAAAGACGCTGTGCAGTTACCGGAGAGAAAACACTACCGGTTTTGGAAGCGGCACATATAAAGCCATATGCTGAAAGCGGCCCTCATTTATTGCAAAATGGGTTGCTGTTAAGAAAAGATGTTCACACTTTATTTGATAGGGGATACATGACTATTAATGAAGATTTGCGTGTAGAGGTTAGCAAACGAATTAAAGAGGATTACGGAAATGGCAGAGATTATTATGCCTTGCATGGGAAAGGCCTAGCAGTAATTCCAGGGGTACAACAGGAGCAACCAGCTAAGAAATTTTTGTTATGGCATAATGAAAACGTGTATTTAGCATAATGATCTAACATTGCACCAATGGTTTTACAAAAGTTTTAGTAGTGGGGGACCCGCCATGCCAACAATCAAAAATATCATAGAAAACTTCATTGGCAGCGATCCTCTATCGACATAATAAAAGGGCTTCGGCTTTTCTTTTGGATAATAGGGACAACTCTTTGGTAGCCCGAGGTGAGATGGCTGAGATCATAGATAAAAATGTGATTAAGACTACTAATAAGAGATGACAGGGGGACAGGGATATTGACATGCATTTGGGTGCCACTAAAATGGACCCGAGGTAATAAAATTGGTAGTGCAAATATAGATTTTTCATTAGGCCTTTTTCACCCAGATAAAGGAATCCTATTCGCAAGAATCAAAAGAAACATGTGCTTTATCAATTAGACAAATTGAAAGGCTAACCGGAATAGCAAGGGAATAATACAAAAAATATAAGGGTGGTAGCTAACAGGTTTCGGATGACAAAACACCTGTCCCCTTGTCACCTTTGTCCCCTTGTCACCTTGACTTGGACTACCGCACAAAGTAAACACCAAGCAGGTATAGACAGGGATTACTTTATTATTTCTTGTGCATCTCTACCTTTGAATAAAACTCGACGCACTTCCATTATGTTTTCGATTACCACATAATACACGACGAAATTATCTATGTAAACACGATAATAAGGATACTTCCTTTTTCTATTTGACTGATACTGCTCAAAAGATAATGGGCATCCCAATCTCTTTAAGATTGCTTTCTCAATTTTATCAGCAAGTCTGCTCGCACTTTCAGGGTTACGTAAGTTAAATGCGATGTAGTCCAAAATGCCATTAAGATCAGTTTCGAACAATGATAGATATCTTAAAATGTATTTATCTTTTCCCATTATGCCTTGCCTTCACTCTTGAAAAAATCTCTTCATGGCTATATCTTGTATCACAAAGATTTGCCTCTTTATCAGCTGCATCTAATTTGAGTTCCATATCATCTGTTAATTCCGCATATTGCTGCAAACTTAATACCACCATTGTACCGTAGCCATTTTTAGTTAAATATACCGGTTGCTGCTCCCTAATAACAAGATCTTCAATCTCCGGAAACTTATTCCTTAAATCGGAAACAGGCCTAATTTGAATCATTATCATCGCTCCCAGGCATTTATTTATCATTATTTTATCACAATTTTATCCTAGATACAATAATTTATTTATAATCGTTTGAGATGACAAAGGGGCAGGTACCTATCCCCGATAAAAATCCCCAATGATATAATGTAAAAATTCTTAAAATGAAACTATGGATGTAAAAACATCATCTTCAACATTTTCTAGCATATCACTTAGCTTTCGGTACATTGCATCTTTAAGGGTGTTGATTATTTGTTCGGACGACTGACAAAGAAGGGATAGTTTTTGTTCAGAAAGCTTAGCATCTCCAGGCTCTCTTACAAAGCAGTCGGCTGATATTAAGGTTATCACGAATGCTTTTATCTCATTAGGTTCGTAAGGAAGCGATTCTTGCAAATAATCAATTACCTCCCCTAAAAACAAGTTCTGATATACCTGTCTATTTTCTGCCAAATGATGTGCCATAGTGTTAATAATTTGATTATCAGGTAGGCGGAAGCTTTTACCACCCCTAGAAAGCAACAGTCTGTAATTCTCCTCTGTATGTATTTCACTTAGACTGGTTATGGGTTCTATGGTTTCATATCCATCAACTGAAAAACCCTGATGAAGCAACCGATATCCACCAGGTGGCTTATGAATAAGCCTGATTCCACTATCCCTAGAAATATAGCGAATAAAATCGGTAAATTTAGCAAAGCCAAATATAGTATAATTAAAATCTTCGATCCTGTAATTTAAAATTTGGCTGAAAACGGATATTTCCAGCCCAGATTTTTGTAGTACTCGGCTAAATTCACCATCATTTATCAAAAAATCTAAAACCTTGGAAGCCTCCAATAAAATAGCTTCGCCTTTTATGTTAATGGTTTCAAATTCCTTGGCATATTTTATTAAAGCCGGATCCGTAATTTCTCCTGCACCACCATTTTGAGCAGTTTCTTTTTTGGGATCATCAAGCCATATAAAATCGTCACAAACTGCCCCGAATACCCTATTTGTC
>CAZCQT010000276.1:0-3051 GCA_964500905.1 uncultured Moorellales bacterium | reverse complement strand
TACCTATGCCCAAGACGGAGACAGCCTGAATTACGGGGATTATACCTTTGCTGTTATTCATACTCCGGGACATACTATGGGACATCTTTGCCTATATGACCAAAGGAAGGGAATTCTACTTTCCGGAGATCACATTTTAGGGGACATCACTCCCAATATTTCTCTCAATGCCACAGATGAGGATCCTTTAACCGAATATCTTTCCAGCTTGGATAAGATTGCCGCCTTGGATCTGCAGATTGTACTACCTGGGCATCGTAGCATAATCAAAGACGGCTATGCAAGAATTGCGGAATTAAAAGAACATCACCAGGAACGAGCCAATGAAGTTTTAAACATTTTGCAAAAGGAAGGGGCTCTGAATGCATATCAGGTAGCCGCTAAAATGACTTGGGATATGACAGTGCCCTTTGATCAATTTCCCGTAGCACAAAAATGGTTCGCATCAGGAGAGGCATTAGCCCACCTGGTTTATCTGGAAACAGGGGGCTCAGCCAAAAGAGAATTAATTGGCGATACAACCTTTTTCAGTTTGAAGTAAATAAGCTGAATATAAAGCAATCGTTTAACATAGTTGATTGCCAAGGAAGACGGGGGAATTCCCCCCATCTTCCTTTTATTTATAAATTTCCGGGTTCAAGCAATTTAGAGGCAGCTTCCCTGCCAAAGCTGCCAAAATGTTTTCAGCCGCCATCAAACCCATCTTTGTCCTGGTTTCCCAAGTCGCACTGCCGATATGAGGGCAGAGAACTGCATTGGACAACTCTGCCAAGCCTTCGGCCAATAGGGGTTCATCTTCATAAACATCCAGACCCGCTCCCCAAATTTCACCTGTTTTCAAGGCTTTTACTAAGGCTTTTTCGTCCACCACAGGGCCCCTTGCTGTATTAATTAAGATTGCAGTTTTCTTCATTAGCTTAAGCTCTTCTTCTCCGATATAATGATGAGTTTCCGGTGCCAACGGAACATGCAGGGAAACAAAATCAGCCTCTTTCAGCAGCCTTTCTTTTGTAACGAAAATGCCCCCGGTGGCTTCCTCAAAGGAAGGAGAGGGTTTTCTGCCTGTGTAAATTATTTTCATCCTAAAACCGCTGCCCCTAAGGGCCATCTCCCGCCCAATTCGACCTCCCCCGACAATTCCCAAGGTCTTACCCGTAACCTCCTGTCCCAAAAAATCCATGGGCCCCCAGCCCTGAAAATTGCCTTCTTTTGTCCATTTATCCGATTCGGCTATTCGCCTAGCAACAGAAATTAACAAAGCAAAAGCAATGTCTGCCGTAGAGTCTGTTAACACCCCCGGAGTATTACTAAGCAGTATTCCTTTTTGAGTAGCAGCAGCCACGTCTAAATTATCATAGCCTACTGCATAATTGGCAAATATTTTGGCTCCTTTTGCAGCCTCCAGTATTTCCTCATTTATTTCGTCGCTCAATAAACACAAAATAGCATCCTTGCCCTTAACCGCTTCCAGCATTTCTTCTTTTGTCAATGACCTGTCATAAGGGTTGACATCTACTTGACAATCTTTCCTTAAGAGATCCAGAGCCGGTTCCGGTATTTTACGAGTCACATAAACATTCCATTTCTCCGCCATAGAAATCACCCCTTTTTGAACTATAGTTGAACAATTGTTGAACAGTAGTTGAACGATGGTTTAACGGTTGTGAAACCATTGCATGTGCTTCTGCATGAGACCCTTCACTTCGTTCAGGGTGACGTTGGAGCAAAGCCACTGCTTTAACGTTACCCTGAATGGAGCGGAGCGGAATGAAGGATCTCATGCATCAAGACATGCAAAAAGACCCCAAAAAAATACCCTAAAAGGTTTTCCTATCCCCTGTCCCCTTTCCCCTGTCCTCTTTCCTCTGTCCCCTGTTCCGCCAACAACCTCATAACATTCTCCGTGGCATTTTTCAGCAATACCGGTGCATTGGCCATAGCTTCTGCCAATGTCATCGGGCTTGGAATAATACTGAAAATACCAGACAAGCCTGCTTCATATAACTTACTTAAATCCCCTTCCATACTACCGGAGATAGCAATAGCCGTTACATCATATTTTTTTGCCAATTTGCCCACTCCCATTGGAGCCTTGCCATGAGCTGTTTGGGCATCTGTTTTGCCCTCTCCCGTAATAACTAAATCCGACTTAGCAATCTTCCCTTCCAAATCAGTGGCTTCGGCAATCATGGCAAAACCGGATATCAGTTTGGCTTCCAAAAATGCCAAGAGTCCTCCGCCTAACCCACCGGCGGCACCTGCTCCCGGCACCCAGTGTATACTTTTTCCGCAATCCTTTTCTATTATTTCAGCCAAATTCGCCAGCCCGGCCTCAAGATCTGCAACCATTTGGGAACTGGCACCTTTTTGCGGCCCAAACACCCGGGAAGCCCCTAAGGGCCCGATCAGAGGATTATCCACATCGCAAGCCACCAGAATCTCAGCACCTTTTAATCTGGCATCCAAATTGTCCAAGCTGATCCTTCTCAACCCTGTCAGTTGGCCCCCGCCAAAACCCAGCTCCTTGCCTTTATCATCAAGAAAGCTGACCCCGAGGGCTTGAGCCATTCCCACACCGCCGTCATTAGTAGCACTGCCGCCAATGCCAATAATAATACGCCTGCAGCCCCGATTCAGCACAGCTTTAATTAGCTCCCCTGTACCATAGGTGGTAGTATGCAAGGGATTCCTTTTCCCTTCCGGCACAAGTGTCAACCCGGAGGCAGCCGCCATTTCGATCACAGCCGTTTGATTAGGCAATATTCCATAAAAAGCTTCCACCGGCTCTCCTAAAGGACCGGTTACTTTTAAAAAATATTTTTCCCCTCCGGCACCTGCCAACAGTGCATCTACCGTTCCTTCGCCTCCATCTGCCATAGGCACCTTTTCCACCAAAGCAGTAGGCAGAACAGATAGAATACCCTTTTCCATAGAATTTGCCACTTCCAAAGCAGTCATACTGCCTTTAAAAGAATCAGGAGCCAAAACTATTCTCATTTTTTCTCTCCTTATGGACAATTATCAAAGGCTTGTTTTTGCAGACACTCCTTT
>CAZCQT010000275.1:0-3065 GCA_964500905.1 uncultured Moorellales bacterium | reverse complement strand
CTCACCGGCCCTCTGGCAAAAGGAATAATGCAATAGGTACAAAAGTTTTGGCAGCCTTCTTGTATTTTGATAAAACCTCGTACTCGTCCGGTTTCCTCCAAGGGGAGTTCTTCAAAGACTTTGGTTCTTAAAATATCCTGCACCTTATTAATAGGCTCACGATCCTTTTTGACCTGGCTAACTAAATCAACTATTTGACTTCTATGCTGGGTTCCTATCACCAAATCTACTCCCGGAATCCGAATAATATCTGCGGGAGCTACTTGAGCATAACAACCTGTAACCACAACAACAGCATCTTGATTGTTTTTAATAGCCTTACGAATCATTTGTCTTGATTTTCGATCCCCTGAATGAGTAACCGTGCAGGTATGGATCACATAAACATCTGACTCCTCTTCAAAATCTACCACCATATAACCTGCTTTACGAAAAAGGCTTTGCATTGCCTCTGCTTCACTTTGATTAACCTTGCAGCCCAAGGTATGAAAGGCTACCCTTTTAGTTGTCAATGCCAACTCCTCCTAAATCCCCCAGCTCATACATGACCATAGTAATAGCCACTAAAGCGGCTGTTTCCACTCTTAAAATTCTAGGTCCTAGGGAAAGAGAAATTGCTCCGTATTTTTTAGCCAATTCCACTTCCTGATCTTCAAAGCCGCCTTCAGGACCAACCAGCAAGACAATTTGTCTCTTTTTGCTATTCCCTTCCTTCTTTAAAACTTCTTTGATTCCCTGGGTTCTCTCCGCCTCCCAAGGAAGTAAAATTAAAGCATCCTCATCTAAACTATCCAAGGCTTCTCCAAAGGTTGGTGAATATTCAACTTGAGGAACCCAGCTTCGCCTGCATTGTTTCGCTGCTTCCTGAGCAATTCTTTGCCAGCGAGTATTTCTATCCGCAGCCTTAGTTTTTGATAATTGTACCACGGAGCGATGCATGGCTACGGGAATAATACCCGCTACTCCCAGCTCAGTGGCCTTTTGAATGATAAACTCCAACTTATCACCTTTAGGAAGCCCTTGGATTAAAATAACCTCTAAAGAAGGTTCTGCCTTGTCTGAGCAAATCTTAATTATTTTCCCAACAGCTTCCTTTTGGTAAATTTCTTCCAGGGTACAAAAATACAAATTACCGCTGCCATCGGCAACGGTAATTTTATCCTCTTTTTTTAGACGCAATACCCGGGTCAGATGTGTAAAATCCTCACCAATTATTGTAACTTTATTACCCTTTACCTGTTTCAGGTTAACAATAAAATGATGTGCCACTGTTTATTCCTTCCTCGCTACTACAGAAACCCATTCACCCTCTTGTTGGGTTTCCAAAATAATAAAACCTAGACCGACTAAGGTAGACTTAACCTCCGAACGGCGACTGCTAATAATACCTGAAGCCAATAACAAGCCTTTTGACCTTAATCTTTCATAAGCACCTTTTGCCATTCTTAAAATGGGATCGGCGGTTATATTAGCGACTATCAGTTGGTAGTCTCCCTCTATTCCTGTTAATAAATCATTGTATTTAACAGTAACCTGCTCCGAAACCCCATTCAATTCAACATTTTGCTGGGCGATTTCTACAGCAAGGGTATCATTATCCAAGGCCAGCACTGAACCGGCTTTGAGCTTTGCTGCTACTATTGCCAAAATACCTGAACCTGAGCCAACATCAATTAGGCTTTCCCCGGGCTGCAGGTACCTTTCAATAGCTCTGATCATCATAGCGGTGGTAGGATGATTTCCTGTACCAAAAGCCATTCCCGGATCCAGCCGGATAACTATATCCCCTTCCTCAGGCAGGTAGTCTTCCCAAGAAGGACTGATCACAATTTTTTCTCCGATTTTCTCGGGCTTATAGTAAGATTTCCAGGCAGTAGACCAATCTGCCTCAGCAATTTCCGCATAAGATACCTTGGCCAACCAGGAAACAAAATATTTTTCCAAACCCAAAAGCTTTTTCTCAAATAGCCTTAGCTGCTCCTCCAAGTTACCTTCAATTGGTAAGTAACCCTTGATGATGATATTTTCAGCTTCCAGCAGTTCCGAAGGCAATTCGTAGGCATCCCAAAGGCCCCTTTCAAGGTATCCGGCAACAACCCTCGGATCCTCCACAACCACCCCTTGAGCACCGGTTTCGTAAAAAAGATTTGCCACTGCTTCAGCAGCTTCTTCGGTTGTTTCAACAGAAATTTCTTGCCAACTAGCCATGTGGGCCCTCCTTACGGGATGGTTTGCTAACCCTTGAAAACATCCTTTACTTTTTCAAAAAAACTTTTATCCTTTACCTGGAAGTTTGTATTACCCAGAGTGTCACCAAAATTTTTCAACAATGCTTTTTGCTCTTCGCTTAAGTTAGTGGGGGTTACAACCTGTACGGTAACATATTGATCGCCCTTGCCCGAGCCCTGCAAATAAGGGATTCCTTTTCCCTTTAAGGTAAAAATCGCACCACTTTGGGTACCTTCGGAAATCTTGATGGTATCCTTCCCGCCTAAGGTAGGCACCTCTACTTCCGCGCCAAGGGCAGCCTGTACCACAGTAATTGGTATGCCCATAAAAATATCCTGGTTTTTTCTTTGGAAAATCTTATGTGGTTTCACCCTGATTACTACATACAAATCTCCCGGGGGGCCGCCTAAAAGACCTGCCTCCCCTTCACCGGCCACCCTTAGCCGGGAGCCGGTATCAACTCCTGCAGGAATCGTTACAGTAATTTTTCTGGTTTTTCGTACCCTACCCTGTCCATGACAGGTGCTACAGGGAGTGGTAATTACTTCCCCTGAACCATGACACTGGGAGCAGGTTCGAACACTTTGAATGTGACCAAAGGGGGTGCTTTGAGTTGTTTTTACCTGCCCTGTTCCGCCGCAAGCGGTGCATTTGCTGGGATTGGTTCCCGGAGCGGCTCCGGTGCCATCACAGGTCGAGCAATTTTCCATACGAGGTATGGTAAGGTCCTTCTTTAGGCCAAAGGCCGCCTCCTCAAAACTGATTGTCAGATCATAGCGTAAATCTGAGCCTCGTTGGGGACGACGCTGGTTACCTCGTCCAGCACCGCTAAAACC
>CAZCQT010000274.1:0-3071 GCA_964500905.1 uncultured Moorellales bacterium | reverse complement strand
ATTGCTTTGGCTCACCTGGGGAAAAAGGTAATCATATTTGATGCAGATTTGGGAATGGCCAATATGGATGTTTTAGCCGGCCTAATTCCTAAATACAATTTACAGGATGTTTTATATGGTAAAAAGGAGCTAAAAGATATTTTAGTTGAGAGCCATAATGGGGTGAAAATTATCCCCGGTGCATCTGGTATCCAAGAAGTAGCCAGCCTGGGGCAAAAAAGACAAGCCTTGCTGATTGAGAGTCTACAGGATGTTTCCAAACAGGCTGATTTCTTGTTGATTGATACAGGTGCTGGTATTCATAAAAGCGTATTGGCTTTTTCCGGGGCTGCTCAAGAAGTAATCATTGTTTCCACCACTGAGCCTACTTCTTTAAAAGATGCTTATGGTATAATCAAGATACTGGTTAAATATGGCGATCAAAAGGAAATTAAAACTGTTGTCAATAGGGTTTCCAGCTTGGAGGAAGGAGAAATTGCCTTTCGAAAATTAAAAACAGTCTCCAGTAAATATTTAGGTTTTGATCTGCAAAATCTTGGTTTTATTAGAGAAGATAAATTGATGATAAAAGCAGTGAAGGAGCAAGTGCCCTTTATTGTAAGGTATCCTTATTCTGATGCCGCCGAAGACATCAAAATGGTGGCGACCAGGCTCTTAAATATAGAGATAGAGAAGCCTTTTGGCACCCGGCGTTTCTTTAGCCGTTTGCAACGTTTGTTTAGCTAAGGGAGGTAAGTGGCTTGACCATAGAGAAAACCAAAAGTTTTCTGGCTGTTAATCGCAAGTTGGAGGTTAGGCCCGAAGGGGAGGAGGGTAGCTTTTATAAAAGCTTGGTATTGGGTGTAAAGGGAAGCTCAATATTAATTAGTCCGCCTTATCGGGGTAGAAATGATCTCTTGCTTCGTAATGGTGATCAGTTGGAGGTGGTTTTGCTTTCTGATAAAGAAAAATACTTATTTAAGGGCGTTGTAAAGAAAAGAGAAAGGGCTCCCCTGAAGGGTTATGTAATCGAAGTCTCTGATAAAGCAAAAAGAATCCAGTTGAGGTCCTTTGTCAGGATTAAGGTAGCCATAACTATGGAATGGGCTAAATTGCCGAATGTTCCATTGGATGCAAGGGGTATAGATAATTTACAGTTTATAAGTGGCCTAATGGTTGATTTAAGCGGAGGCGGGGCAAGCCTGGTTCTTAACGAGCTTTTGCCGGAAGGCAGCTATATTTTGGTTCGTTTTTCCTTGGATGATGAAAACAGAATAACCACTTTTATATTGCCGGCGGAAATTCGCCGTTCATATAGCCTTAATGAAAGAAATAAATTTGTAGCCGGTGCCAGTTTCTTTGCTATTTCAGAGAAAGATAGGGATCAAATTATTGAATATATCTTTTACCGACAAAGGAAAGAACGTTTTCTTGAAGAGGAGCAAAAACAAAGATGACTCTTTCCCGTGAAGAAATGATTGAAAAGCATTTAACATTAGTAAAGTATGTTGCGGGTAGGATTCCCATTAGTCTCCCGCCTCATTTGGATGGGGAAGACTTGATTAGCTATGGAATCTTTGGCTTAATGGATGCAGTAGATAAATTTGATCCTTCCCGGGGGGTTAAGTTCGAAACCTATGCCAGCCAGAGAATAAGGGGAGCCATTTTAGATGCTGTCAGACAACAAAGCTGGGCCCCTAGATCAGTGATTGAAAAATTGAGAAGGGTTAATGATGCCTACAAAACTTTTGAGGGGGGGGAAGTTGAACCAACGGAAGAGGACTTGGCAAGGGAGGCTGAAATGTCCGTTAAGGATTTTCGCTTGGCATTGGGAGAAGTCAATAGATTGAGTATGGATTCCCTTGAACAGTTTTTAATGGGCGATTTTAGCGGACAAAGCAGAGTTGGGGATTTGTTGGAAGACACTAGCAGTCCTAACCCCGAAGAAACGTACCTGGATGAGGAAATAAGGAAGGGCTTGGTCAAAGCTTTATCTGCTTTGCCTGCAAGAGATTATTTGGTTGTTTCGTTGTATTATGGGCAGGAATTAACCTTGAAAGAAGTTGGTCAAGTTTTGGGAGTTTCCGAATCTCGTGTGTCCCAGCTACATTCGAAAGCCCTTCTAAGATTGAAAGAAGAGTTAACGGGATTTTTTAAATGAGGTGTTTAATTAATGTATGTTTTACCTTGGGTGCTTTTTGTAATTGGACTTTTATTAATTATTATATTTACTCCGAGGGCTGTTAAAGGCTTGTCCCCTCAAGGGGAGACAACCCAAGCTGTTTTGGTTTCCCAGCCACAGGCTGTGGCAGAGGATGTGGTCTTAGATTACTTGCAATCTTTAGAGGATGAAATAGTTGCTTTAAAGGGGGAATTGAGTAATTTAGGTGACCGAGTGGAGGAAAAAAGCTTAAAAGAGGAATTCGTTCCCCAGTATAAAGAAGTTACTGCTTTTCAAAAGATTTTGGAAGAAAAAAAAGAACCCAGCCCACAATTAGAAACATATAAGGCTGTATATCAGGCCCATGATCAGGGTAAAAGTGTTACTGAGATTGCCAAAGACTTGGGTAAAGGAAAGGGTGAGATTGAATTAATTCTAGGGTTAAGACGTTAAAGAGTTTTTTAGGCACATATGCACTCTTTTTTTCCGGATTGGGTTTTGGACTTGTAATCGCGTCAATTTTTATACTTACTAATATGCCGGTGAAAAGTTTGCCAACAAAATATGAAATAGAAACCCTGGCCCGGGGTTATGGAATGGTCTATGAAGATGAAGTATTAAAGCTTTTTGAACCAAACAGGGACAATGAAAAGATAGAAAATATAATGGCGGCGGAGTTGCCGTCAGCAGAGTCTAGGATTAGAAAGATAGTAATACCCAAGGGGAGCTCATCTGAAAAAATTACGGATATTTTGTTGGAAACAGGGATTGTAACCGATCAAAAAGAGTTCACCAGGCGAATTAGGGAATTAGGAGTAACTAATCGGTTAAATGCCGGAGAATTTGAGATGCCAGTTGGTTTATCAATAGATGAGGTTGTTGATATTTTAATGATAGGAGGAAGGAGGTAGGAAATGATTAGAGGTCTTTA
>CAZCQT010000273.1:0-3074 GCA_964500905.1 uncultured Moorellales bacterium | reverse complement strand
GGCAGAACCCATAAAAGGCTTTATCGCTTTAGCGGCAGAACCGATGATATGTTAATTATCAGGGGAGTTAATGTCTTTCCTTCACAAATTGAGAGTGTGCTGTTGGAGATAGGACAAACAGAACCTCATTACTTACTGATTATTGATCGGGAGGGTAATATGGACACCTTGGAGGTACAGGTGGAGGTTTCTATGACCGATTTTTCTGATGAAGTTAGGCGGTTAGAGTCCCTGGAACGAACCATACGAGCTGCTATCGAAAGTACCTTGGGAGTAACTGTTAAGGTTAAATTGGTAGAGCCTAAAACAATTGAAAGAAGCGAGGGCAAAGCAAAAAGAGTTATCGACAGGCGTCAAATTTAAGAAGGGGGGATTAAAATGAAAGTTAAGCAAATCTCAATTTTTCTGGAAAACAAATCAGGAAGATTAAATGCGGTGACCAACCTTTTAGCGGAAAAAGGCATCAATATCAGGGCTTTATCTATTGCAGACACCTCGGCCTTTGGTATTTTGCGTTTGATAGTAAGTGATCCCGAAAAAGCCTACAAGGAATTGAAAGAAGCTTCCTTTACAGTAAGTTTGACGGATGTTTTGGGAGTGGAAATGCCTGATAAGCCGGGCGGCCTGGCAATGGTTATGAATATTTTAACCGAGGCAGGGATCAATATCGAATATTTATATGCTTTTATTAGCAGTGATCAAGGTAAAGCCATGGTTATCTTTCGGGTTGAAAACTTAGATGAAGCAATAGAATGCCTGTTAAAAGAGGGCATTAGAGTAGTAGCTGGAGAAACGCTATATCAAATGTAAAATGATTTTGAATGGAGCTGATAGTTTAGATGGATTTGAATAAATTAGCTCGTCAGGCCTTGACTAATATTAAACCCTATGTCCCGGGTAAGCCTATTGAAGAGGTTAAGCGAGAATATGGACTTGAGAATGTTATTAAATTGGCATCTAATGAAAACCCCTTAGGCCCCTCACCCAAGGCAGTAAAAGCAATCAAGGATTCATTGGAAGAAATAAATCTTTATCCCGACGGTTCCTGTTATAATTTAACTAAAGATTTAGGGGCTTTTCTTGGGGTGGAGCCTTCATCCTTAATTGTAGGTAATGGCTCTGACGAAATACTTAAGCTTTTGGCAGAAACCTTCATCAATGAAGGGGATGAGGCCATTATGGCAGAGCCATCTTTTTCTGAATATGATTTTTGTGTTAATCTGATGGCAGGTAAAATGATTAAGATTCCGGTGGATCGACATTATGTCCATGATTTAGATAAAATGGCTGCGGCTATCACCGATAAAACGAAGCTTATCTTCATTTGCAACCCTAATAACCCTACCGGCACAATTATTTCCAAAGAAAAAATGGCGGAGTTTATGAAGAAGGTGCCATCACATGTAATAATTGTTTTTGACGAGGCTTATTTTGAATATGTGGATGATCCTGATTATATTTCAGGCTTGGAATATTTAAAAGAAGACCGAAAAAATATAATTGTTTTGCGTACATTTTCTAAAGTTTATGGTTTGTCCGGCCTAAGGATAGGCTATGGAATTGCCAACCCCAAGTTGATTGAATGGGTTAGCCGTGCAAGAGAACCTTTCAATGTCAATTCATTGGCACAAATTGCTGCCAGATCTGCCTTGAAAGACGGAGCATTTTTAGAAAAAAGTTTATTATTAAATAAAACAGGAAAAAAATATCTTTATCGGGAATTCCAAAAAAGGAATCTAAGCTATGTCCCTACCCAGGCTAACTTTATTTTTGTTGATTTAGAGGCAGATTCCAAAATGATTTTTAGGCAATTACTAAAGCAAGGGGTTATCATCAGAACCGGTGATATTTTCGGCTACCCCAACTATATCCGAGTCACCATAGGCACAGAAGCAGAAAATGAACGGTTTATTACAGCTTTGGATAAGATCCTAAAGGAACTCCGCTAGTCAGCGGAGTTTTTTATTTGCTCTAAAGATGGGAATATTAATAAATTATTATCATCAAGCAATTCTTTTTACAGGTTGAAATGCTAAAATATGAATGAAACCTCAAATTATTTTTTAGTAATTTTTTGCAAAACCTCTATGCTTTAATATTAAAAATAATTAGAGGGGCTTACCCTACACTTAATCAATTGCAATCTAAATAATACTTTAAAAGAAGGTGGTAATAAAAAGTTTTAGTAGCTTTGCATGGCTTTTGCGGATTGGCAAAGGAAGGTAGTATTGGTAAGTAAAAATTCAAAGGGGGGTTATTTTGAATGAACGAAAAACCGGTATCAAGGAGTAAAGAAATCATTGGTGGCAGTTTATCCATAATTGTGGGAATTGTTGTTATCGTTTTAGGAGTTGTATACCTTTTTTCCGAATATGATATTATTTTAAAAGGTTTTTTTGCTAGTGGAAGAGTCCCAGGTGTTATTATGCAATCCTTTCATCAGCCCATCTTTTTTCAAATCCTGGGGGCAGCCGGCGTATTAATGATTGTCGGTGGTTATGGTTTCTTTATTAAGAAAAAATGGGCCTGGCTTACTGCCTTTGTGGGCAGTACCGTTGGAATTTTTGCAACCTTTTTATTGATGATGTTCCCGCTAATGGTATTATTGCCGATGAAGCACACATCAACATTTTTCTTATGCGTTCTTACTTGGTTTGTACTTGTCGTCTATGTAAGGCAACACAATTGGAAGCAAGTGGCCTTTAGCTTTACCTGTGGTATGGCAATGGTGATGACCTTCATGAATGGCAACGCGGCTTTTAACAAGATTTTAGGTGCTCATTATAAAATGGCAACAATGAAACCCGATGTGCCACATGTAGGTATGATTAAAATGATGACTGGTAATAATCCGGCTCTTTTATTTCAATCTATTTTTCCCGTAGCCTGGTTGGGTGCGTTTCTGTTTTTCTTGGTTACTGTAGCTGTATTGTATCGTAAAGACTGGGCATTGCCTGTGGGCCTTGGTGCATCAATTATTTCTATTGCTGCCGGCACTCCGGTGGCCTATGTTGAAACCGTGGTGGATAAGGCCGGGGAGAAGATTTCTATGTTTGCATTTGCAACAATTTTAG
>CAZCQT010000272.1:0-3081 GCA_964500905.1 uncultured Moorellales bacterium | reverse complement strand
CTTAGCCGCTCAAAATAGTGTTCATATTTTAAATAGTATGAGCGGGCTTGTTTGGGCAAAGTGGCTGCTAATCTTGGGCGGTGCAGGAATAGCGTTATATTCAGCCACGGTTACGTCTCAAAAGGATACCAAGCTAAATGTTAATGCCTTTATAACAGCGGGAGCGGCCTTAGTTGTTGGGCAAGTGATTGGAAGGTATTTGTTTTATGCAGCATTGGTAATGATGAATGTGGGTTTAGTATAGGGATAAAAACGTAATTTCTAAAAGATAAAAATTAAGCTCAAAAGCCCCGGTTTTGAACCCTCCTAAAAAACCGGGGCTCTTTTTGTCTAAAATAGCAGGATCCAACAGGGAAGCATTTTTCTATTTTATCGAAGTTGCTGGTTTTATTACACAGACAACTAATGTTCAGGCCAAGAGCTTTGTTTTTTAAAGGAATATCTGTTTTGCCAATATACCTAGCTTAAACTCAAAAAGGTTTTTACTTTTATTACTACAAAGACTTGACAATTGTTTAACATTTCCTTACTAAAAACTTCATATATATATGGTGGTGGTTCAAATTATAGGATCTCTATGCCACTGCAGGTATAATAATTCACAATTTAACAAAGGGGGGAGATATTAGAACATGCCTCTTATCTTTTAGATAACTAATATGATTAAAGGAGGTTATTATTTAAATGGTTAAATCCTTTGACAAAATCAATAATTTAAATTTAAATCGTAGAAGTTTTATAAAAGCAAGTGTGGCCGCAACTGCCGGTTTATCTTTGGCAGGCTGCGGAAACTCCTTAACTAGAACCAACAGAAATATTAAAATTAGCGAAGAAGACGGCGAATGGATCCCAGTCGCTTGCTGGCATAACTGTGGTGGACGCTGTCTAAACAAGGCATTGGTAGTTGATGGCGTGGTAATACGTCAAAAAACCGATGACACCCACCCAGATAGCCCGGAATTTCCTCAACAAAGAGCCTGTGTTCGCGGACGCGCCCAAAGGCAGCAGGTATTTGGTGCCGATCGTTTAAAATACCCCATGAGAAGAAAGAATTGGTCACCGGGGGGCGGAGACAAATCCCTACGTGGACGTGATGAATGGGTCAGAATTTCATGGGATGAGGCCCTGGATTCTATTGCAGGTGAGATAAAAAGAATTAAGTTAGAGCATGGAAATAGATCTTTTTTAGTCACCGGAGGAAATATATCCAAAATATTAGCGTTATACGGGGGATCCGTATCACATTGGGGCACTACCTCACTGGGAACTTGGACCTACACGCCCACACCTATAGGCTACGATTCATTTAGTCTAGGAATTAACGATCGTTTGGATATGCTCAACTGCGACACAATAATAATGTTTGCTATGAATCCCGCCTGGAGTTCTGCGGGCAACCCTGCTTACAATTTCCTGCAAGTAAAAAATGCCGGTGCTAATTTTATAGCTGTTGATCCATATTACAATGATTCCTATGCCCTACTAGATGCCAAGTGGATACCATGCCGCCCGGTTACTGACACGGCACTGCTTCTTGCCGTGGCCTACGTTTTAATTAAAGAAGATGATCCTGTAAGCAACCCTTTAATTGATTGGGAATTCTTAAAAAACAATACTATTGGCTTTGATGCAGAAAGTATGCCCGAAGGCTCTGATCCAAAGGACAACTTTAAAGATTATGTTTTGGGTACTTATGATGGAATCCCAAAAAGCCCTGAATGGGCAACAGAAATTTGCGGGGTAAATCCTAACCAAATTAGATACCTTGCAAGATCAATGAATAAAAATAAAAAAGTAGCTATTATTTGTGGTTGGGCCTCCGCCAGAACGCAAAATACCGATAATTTACCACAAATCTTTATGACCATAGGTGCCATGACTGGACACATGGGTAAATCCGGTCACATGTGTGGTATTAGTTGTCACAATTATTCTAGTAATGCCGGTCCCGCATTGATATCTCCAGGTTCCAGCGATTTACCTTCTATTACTAACCCTGTAGATGACAGTATAAATGATACTGAAATGTGGAAAGCAGTTGTGGAGGGTAAATATAACTATACAGGTGGTGCAGCTAAGCCCATCCGTGAAATCCGAAACATTGATATTCATTTAATTTATCATGGTGGTGGGGCTTGCTTACAAACCCGCGATGGCATGAATAAAGGTATTGAGGCTCATCGAAAGGTAGATTTCGTTGTAAGTCACTCACAATTTCTAACCACAAATTCAAAATATGCAGATATCGTACTCCCTGTTACAACCGAGTGGGAAAAACTTGGTGGTTTTATGACCGGAAACAGGGAGATTTTAATTATGTATTCTCAAATTACTGAACCAATGTATGAATGCCACGATGATGACTGGATTGCTATTGAACTAGCCAAAAGATTAGGTGTAGACTTCAAAGAGGCTTTCCCTTTTGATTATAAACAACAACTATTCAACCAAATTGCTGGTGCAACCGTTGTAAATGAAGATGGCACAACAAACGAACCACTGGTTACAATTACATCTGCTGATATCGCGGAATGGAAAGTAAAGGGGAAACCCCAGCAAGGAAGGATTGGATTAAAGGAATTTAAAAAGAAAGGAATCTATCAGGTACCAAGAAAACCAGGTGACAATTATGGCTATATTGCTTTTAAGGAATTCAGAGAGGATCCTGTGGGAAATCCACGCACCACATCGGAAAGCGGAAAAATGGAAATATACTCTCGAATTCTTGCCGACACTATCAACACTATGGGCTACAGCAAAATCAAGCCATTTCCTACCTATATTCCTCCTGAGGAAGGTTATGAGGCAACCTTCAGTGATTGGAAAAATAAAATCAAAGGAGATTACCCATTTCAAATGTTCACACCCCATTATATGCGACGTTCACATACTGTTTTCGACAACATTCAATGGTTAAGAGAAGCATGGCCAAACCCAATCTTTATTAACTCTAAAGATGCGGCGGGGAAAAATATAAATGATGGGGACACGGTTTTAGTAACCAGCCGCCACGGTAAAACCTCGCGAACAGCTTGAGTCACAGAACGATTTTACACTGGAGTTGTAGGAATACATCACGAA
>CAZCQT010000271.1:0-3082 GCA_964500905.1 uncultured Moorellales bacterium | reverse complement strand
ACCGATACGCAATGCCTATGGCAAGGTGGTTGCTGCAATGAGTGTTTCAACTACACCTAGCCGAATCGATTATGTCAGGGATGATCTGGTTGGTCATTTAAAACGGATAACAGAAAAAACCTCCTTGGCCTGTGGTTGGCAACGTCCCTCCGAAAAGCAAGCATTTTAGCGAGCGGAGTAAGATTGATTAAGCTAATTAAAGCTATGAGTGATTCAAAACTGCTTTGAATGGTTTATAAATTGAAGATGGTGATACCTTAACAGTGGATCTTCCGAATCCGCTGTTTTTTTGTTGGAAAAATAAGATGCTTTGTTAGCTTGTTATCCGCTTTTTTTATGCGGCTGCTATTGTTGATCAATATTTTAAATAGTGTTGATTTTTATTTTTGCTGCACTGTAAGAGTTTGGTAGCAAAAGTTTTTAAAAAATATTTTTTCGAAGCAGGATTTTGTCAGAATGCGTAGAAAGTACAAATAAGATTTAAGGGAAGCTTTCCCGCATAGCGGGAAAGAAGAGAAAGGAGTTGAGAGGATGACATTTCAACAGCTTACGGAGGCCATTGAAAAACTGGATGAAAGAGAGGTGCAAAGACTTCTAAACGAATTTATTGCATCTGCTCCAACAGAGGAGGATGCACAGCAAGTTGTCAAGGCTTGTCAGTTAGGAATGCTGAAGGTAGGGGAGTTATTTGAGTCTGGTGAGTACTTTGTCGGTGATCTTATTTTCTCAGGTGAATTGTTAGAGCAAGCCTTGGAGACCCTTAAGCCTGTCATGGGAGCGGAAAAAGATCTTAAAATAGGAACAATTGTTTTAGGCACGGTGAAGGGCGATTTGCATGATATCGGTAAGAATATTTTTAAAAGCATGGCGGTTGCCGGCGGTTTTGAAGTGCATGATCTTGGCATAGATCAGGAACCCAGTGCCTTTGTAGAAAAAATCAGGGAAGTGAATGCTGAGATTGTAGGTATGAGCGGTGTGCTAACTCTTTCTCTGGAAGCAATGAAAGAGGTTGTTGACTTGCTTGTTCGGGAGGGCATACGGGGTGATGTAAAGGTTATCATTGGTGGTAACCCGGTTACGGAAAAGGCATGTGAGTATATTGGGGCAGACGCTTTTACTGTAAATGCCGCCGAGGGAATAAAGTTTTGTAGAAAGTGGGTAGATGCATAAGGTTCTTTAGCCGTCCGAACAGCCCATGTTATTTAATTGGATTAGAAAAGGTATTTTATCAGAAGTATAGGAGTGGTTGCTATTAAGGTGAAATTGGTTTTTGAGGGTTTTCCTGGGAAACTGTCAACCGGCTATATGGGTTGGAGCTCTGTAGTGTATATAGAAACAGGGCAGACTAAAATTCTTTTCGACACCGCAGGTGCGGGGAGAAGAAGTGATATCCGGGGGCGACTTGAGGGGCTCGGCACAAAGGCTGAGGAGATTGATATTTTGTTTTTAAGTCATTTTCATGAGGATCATGTTTATAATTTTGATTATTTTACCAAGGCAAGAATTTTGCTGCACGCAAAGGAGGCGGAATGGATTGAAAGCAATCCTGATGCCTGGGCAGTACCAAAACATCTTTATCCTGCCGTAGTTGCTACCGGTCGCCTGGAGTTGATTGATGAGGATCAAGAAATTGCTCCCGGGGTATCCACCCTATTTACACCGGGGCATACGCCGGGTGGTATGTCCTTGGTGCTGCGGGATTCTGATATGCCGGTGACCGTCATTGCAGGTGATGCGGTAAAAAACCTGCTGGAGCTTGCTTCCGGCAATGTTGCTATGAGCTGGGATAATGCCGTCAGTGCTCAATCAATTGCTAAAATTAGAAATATTGCGGAGGTGGTTATACCGGGCCATGATCGTCTTTTGCAAATTGAGGAGGACAAGGTTTCCGCCAAAGCATATGTTCATGAGACCATCATTATTCCTCAATATGTGGTTGATACTGACAAGGAAAGGCGTATAGAGCTTATTATCGAGCCCAGTTGGCTGCCAAGAGAAAATTAGACAGGGGCAAGTTTTTCAGGAAGGGGGCTTTAAGGAATGGAAGCAACAGAAAGAAAGGCCAAGGTTGGACTTATAATGCCGGCGTTACAGGTGGTAACAGAGCCACTCTTTTATGAAGTAGCGGGTCAGGGATGCCAGTTCTTTACGACTCGTCTGTATCTCGATGGAACTAATATTAATAATTATATCGAAATGGAAAGATTGCTTCCTCGCGGGGTTCAGGAGTTAGTCAGTGCTGAGGTTGATGTTATGGCTTATTGCTGTACTGCCTCCGGTGCAATTGCCGGATATGAAGAGGAGCTGGCTAAATGCGAAGAATTTAGGCAAGAAACTCAAATCCCCATGACGACCACCATGATTTCGGTTGTTGATGCTTTAAGATATTTGCAGGCCGAAAACATTGTACTATTATCGCCCTACATTGAGATTGTTAACAATTTGGAAATCGATTTTTTTGAAAAGAATGGTTTTACCGTTCTAAAGGATGGTGGGCAGGGTATAGTGGATGGCTCCGCCATTGCCAGGGTAACTCCAAAGGAGATTACAGAATTTGCATTAAATCAGTGGGATGATCAGGCGGACGCACTTTTTTTAAGCTGTATGAATTGGAATGCCATTTACAGTGTGGCGGATATTGAGGCTAGTATTGGTAAGCCTGTTATAACCTCACACAGTGCTACATTGTGGAAGATTCTTTCTATGGTGGATCGAAGATTAAAGATCCCCAGATATGGCAAATGGTTGTTTGGCTAAAAAGAATTTTCTAGAAGGAACAGATGATTATGATTAGACGAGGGACAGAAACCAGTGAGTTGCCCGGGCAAGGGGTATATTCCAATAAAGAAGTGCGGATGATTATTGCAGTAGTAATTTTAGGCTGGGCCTTTGAATTTTATAATTTACAAATTTTATCACTTTATGCTGTGGAAATAATGCGGGACTTTCAGATCAGTAAAGGAGTTTTTGGGGCGTTATCGAGTACAACCCTGCTTTTTACTGCAATCGGCGGAATAATTTTCGGCAGTTTGGCCGATCGTTATGGAAGAAAAAATCTTTTGGCTATAACAATTTTGTTTTT
>CAZCQT010000270.1:0-3085 GCA_964500905.1 uncultured Moorellales bacterium | reverse complement strand
TATCCGGATTGGCTGCTTGATGATTCAGTAAAATAAAGAGAGTTTCCTGTTCTTCTGGTTCACCTATTTCCAAGGCTAGTTGCTCCGGTTGAAATTTGCGTCCCGGGTTAGCCTTTAAATAGGCCACCGCTTTGTTTTTCAAAGAGATAATCTCCCCGGCTGCTTTTTTTCCCAATTCCACTGCCGGTTGATGATAGGCATTAATATTAATTAAAAAGGCATACAAACCGACTGCCCTTTCAAAAATAGCCAGCAAGGCACCCAGTGAGGCAGGAGATAATTCCTTCAAGGTAATAGTGACAGAGCTTCTGCCCTTTTGACTCAAAGCCTTTCTGGTACCCAATAAAAAGGCCTGTAAATAATCACCGCTGGTACTTCCCTTGGATATTATCGGTGAGGGGCCTTCCCGGTCCTGCAATACCTGGATAAAGGTCACAAAAAAATTATCCGGACCTTCCAGTAATTGTTGCAAATAAGAATGCTGGTCAGAGGTTCCCTTGTTGCCAAAAACCCCAATTCCCTGATTAACCTTTCTTCCGTCCAAATCTTTTTCCTTACCCAAGGATTCCATAATCAACTGCTGCAGATATTTTGTCAACAATTCCAGCCGATCCTTGTAGGGAAGTACGACCATGTTTTTGCCGCCTTGCCCCCCGGTAAGAAAATACCACATCAAGGCCAGTAAGGCGGCGGGGTTTTCTTTGACTGTTTCTCTTTGGCAAAGAAGATCCCCCTTTAGGGCACCCTTTAAGAATTCATCTGTTTTTATACCTTGTAATCCCAGGGGCAATAACCCCACTCCGGAAAAAATAGAAGTCCTGCCCCCCACCCAATCCCACATAGGGAAGCTTGCCAGCCAGCCTTCCTTTTGAATGAGCTGATCCAATTGACTGCCTGCCTGAGTAATTCCTATGACATGCTTGGGGAAATTTAGACCGGCCTGTTGGTATTTGAGTCTGGTTTCTATCATTCCATTATGAGTTTCTGTGGTACCGCCGCTTTTGGAAATAACTATAGTTAAGGTGGAAGCTAACTTTTCTCCCAGCCCAAGCAAAACCTTGTCCATTCCGTCGGGATCTGTATTGTCTATAAAATGAAGCTTGATTGGATCCTGACGACTTCCCAAGGCTTGGGATACAAATAAGGGGCCTAAACTGGATCCCCCGATTCCTATTACCAGCACATCGGTAATAGATTTACCCTCCCGACCGGTAATTTCGCCTTGATGTACCTTAAAGGTGAACTCCGTTATGTCCTTTAAATTGCGAATAATGTCATCCCTGATTTCAGCCCCTGGGGCTAAGTCAGGGTTTCTTAACCAATAGTGACCCACCATTCTGTTTTCATCGGGGTTAGCAATAGCTCCCCCTTCCAACTCCTCCATTTTTCCAAAAACAACCGCCATTTGTGCTGCCATCTTATTTAGGTATTCATCTGGAAAAGGAACTCTGCTGATATCCAAAGTAAAGCCCAATTCCTCATCATGCAGCAAGTACTTTTTGTATCTTTCCCACATACTAAACACTCCTATCCTCTCCCGCTCAGCCTTATCTGCTCCCTAAGCCAGGGGGCTAAACCCTTGGGTATTTGCTCCCAGGAAAAAGTCCACTGCCAATTACCTGCCGCCACACCCGGGGTGTTCGTTCTTGCTTCGTTGCCTAAAAAGAGCAAATCCTGTAAAGGGATGATTACCCATTTGGCCTTACTTTCATATAAAATCTCCAGCAATCGCCGGCAAACATCCGGGCCTTCTTTTTGTCCTTGATCCCGCAAAACCTTTTTTTTGAAACCGGGAGATTCCTTTAAAGTTTCTTGCTGTCCTTCATACCAACCAAGCAATGTCTCGTTATCATGAGTACCGGAATAGTAAATACCATCATAATCCGCATCCTCCAGGATCTCATTTAAAGAGAATTGCAGCACCTTCATGCCCGGAAATCCGAACTGATTTTTCAAATTGACCACCTCCGGGGAGAGGGTGCCTAAGTCCTCCGCAATTAAGGGCAGGGAACCCAAGGCCCCGGATAAACCTTCAAACAACCTTTTTCCCGGACCCTTACGCCAACTGCCGAAAACAGCAGTTGCCGCCCCTTGAGGTATCTCCCAAAAGGAAGCAAAGCTCCGAAAATGATCCAGGCGGAGGTAATCTAATCCGTGCAAGGAATGTTCAACTCTGCTTATCCACCATCGGTAGGCTGTTTTTTCATGATTCCTCCAGCGGTAAGTGGGATTTCCCCACAATTGCCCTTCCTCACTAAAGTAGTCCGGCGGCACTCCCCCCACTTTCTCAGGAATACCTTCCTGAGTTAAATTAAATAGCTCCGGATTTGCCCAAGTATCACAGCTGTCGGGGGCAGCATAAACAGGCAAATCCCCTACAATTGAGATACCCTTTTGGTTGGCGTATTCCTTTAGCTTACCCCACTGCAAATAAAACAAATATTGTAAAAAACCATAGTACTCAATTTCCTGAGCAAGCAGCTTTTGATAATAACTGAGATCTTCCCTGTTTCTTCCGGCAAGTCCGACTTCCCATTTAAACCAAGGTGCATTCTCAAACCTTGTTTTTAATGCCCTGTAGAGGGCATAATCCTCCAACCAACTTTTATTGTGCTTTTTAAAATCTCTGCAGCCCTGCTCAAATTGCAAAAATTGCCCTTGCCGAAAATTAAGAAAAGCCTTTTTGAAAAGCCTGCTCTTGTATTCTGCGGCCAATTCAAACCCTATTTCCCCGGGGAAAGCCTTATTTTGCAAAGCAGCCAGCTGCTCCTCAACTTCCCCTTTTTCAAGAAAACCCCAGTCCGTAATTTGCCGCAAATCCAGCAAAAGCTCATTAGCAGCGAAGGAAGAAATACTATTGTAAGGTGAATTATATTTATCTAAAGGCTGAAGGGGCAAGATCTGCCAAACCCTTTGCCCCGCCTCCGCCAAAAAATCTACAAAGCGACAAGCTCCTTCACCCAAATCACCCACTCCCCAATCAGAGGGAAGAGAAGTAATAGATAATAAGATACCTGCCCCTCTAAAAAGCTTACTTGCTTTTGTTTTTCTTTGAGAGTTGCTCTCCAAAAGCACAACTCTTGCC
>CAZCQT010000269.1:2123-3090 GCA_964500905.1 uncultured Moorellales bacterium | reverse complement strand
TCAAGACATGCAAAAAGACCCCAAAGAAATACCCTGAAAGATTTTCCTGTCCCCTTCTCATCACTTCCGAAGGCTTTCACCCAGGCTGGTGATGGCAATAGTCAAGTCATCTAATTTTTTCTCCACACGGACCAACAAATAAATTGCCACCGCTATGGGAAAACCTACATTCGCTATTTGTTGCCAAATATCATCCATGAAAAACCCTCCTTTCTGCGTAAAGCTTATACCAGCCGCTTTGGAAATAAAAAAAACGCCGAAAGACAGCAGCGTTCCTTATCGGAAGCATCTATGACTTCGGCGTTTGATATTTATGAAATCAGCAAAAAAATCAATCAGTTGCCTTACTTTTACCTTCTAAATTTTAAACCTTTCAGTCAGATCGTTAAAGTTTTCTCCCAAATCGGCCAATTGTTGTGCTAAACCCCTGACTTGCTCCACGCTGGCAGCCTGCTCTTGGGCACTACTGCCCACCTCTTCAATACCGGCGGCGGTTTCCTCAATAATAGCGGACATTTCGCTTACCGCAGCCGCTGCCTGCTCACCTGCAAGCTTGATATTACCGGACAACTCATTCATCTCTTGGGATTCGAGCACCTTTTCCTGTAAACTTTCAGCCATTTTTTCAAATGTAATCTTAGCCTCGGCGGAGGTTGCGGCACTTTCCCCAATGCCTGTATCCACCTCTAAAACATAGTTGCTGGCATGAGCAATATTACCTTGAGTCTTTTTAATTAAAACTGCAATTTCCTGAGTAGCACCTTGAGATTGCTCCGCCAATTTTCGCACCTCCTCGGCTACCACCGCAAAGCCGCGGCCTGCATCTCCCGCCCTGGCAGCCTCTATAGCCGCATTTAGGGCCAACAAATTGGTCTGCTCTGCAATATTATTAATAACATCCAAAATACCCTCGATGGCAAGGGAATCCTTTTCCAAATCGCTAATGGCATCCTTGGTATTATTGGCC
>CAZCQT010000269.1:0-2113 GCA_964500905.1 uncultured Moorellales bacterium | reverse complement strand
CGCACCCCGTACCTCTTCTACCTTTACCAAGGCCCTGTTAGCTGCTTTCGCACCATTAACAGCGGAGGCTGTAACCTGACGCATTGATTCCTCCAAGCTGCCGGCTTTTTCTGCAACCTTGTTAATATCACGGGAGACCTCCTCCACCGCTTTGGCTGTATCGGCAATTTGAATACTTTGATCATTAACCCCTTGGGCCAAATCCTGGGTGGTAATGGCTACCTGTTGTCCGCCCCGCTCCAATTGCTCAAATTGTTCTGCAAGCTCCAGGCTCTGCTCGGTAAGAGATTTTGCGGCATCCTTAATTTCGCCGACCAATAGTCTGAAATTGCCTGCTAAATGAGCCAACACATGGGATAGCTGCCCAAACTCATCTTGAAACAGCAAATCCATTTGCCCCGAAAAATCGTTATCCCTTAGCTTCTGAGCAAAGGATTTGAGCTTTTCCAAAGGCTTCAAAATGAAGTGCCTGACAGTGAAATAAGCAATAATGCTGGTAATAATAATTGCCACCAGGATTGACAGCACTTCCATAAAAGCTGTTTCGCCCATCAACCCCCCTACTAGGTTTTTAAAAACATTACGGGAGGCAACTGCTATTATGTAAGCAACTATAAAAAGCCCTAGGATTTTAACAGTAATCCCCAGTCCCGCTTTTTTGATTTCTTCCTGTAGCACTTCTTTTTCTATTGGCAGTATTTGCTCACTTTCCTGCAAGACTTCTTCGTTTTGCTCTAATGCTTCCTCTTCGGCCATTTGCTGCTCCTCTTGCAATTCCTCCTTCTCTTCCAATAGATTTTCCATTTACATCCCCTCCTAACAACTAAGTTTATTAACCTAAACTAGGATACTTCCTGCTTCCTTTGCAGGCCGGGTACTATCACCTTTAACATCTTTTCCACTGTGCCATTGGACCACAACAAATCCTCTATAGCTGCCTTCTGTAGTAGGGCTTCCACCAGGGTTTTATCCACACCATTCTGTCTGGCTGTAAAAATTCTTCTGTGCTTAGTAGCCATTGTGCCTTCATCTGCAGTCAGCAATTCCTCATAAAGCTTTTCCCCCGGGCGAATACCGGTAAATTCAATCTCAATATCCTCCCCTGGCTCCAAACCAGATAAACGAATTAAATCTTCGGCCAGGGTTACAATCTTTACCGGCTCACCCATATCCAAAACAAAGATCTCCCCGCCCTTAGCCATGGCACCCGCCTGAATAACCAGTTGAACTGCCTCGGGAATGGTCATAAAATATCTAGTCATCTCGGGGTGAGTTACCGTAACCGGCCCCCCTCTGGAAATTTGCTCCTTGAAGGTGGGAATTACACTGCCCCTGCTTCCCAACACATTACCAAAGCGGACTGCTGCGTAACAGGTTTTATATTTATCACCCATCAATTGAATTACCATTTCCGCCACCCTTTTGGTGGCACCCATGATACTGGTTGGGTTAACAGCCTTATCAGTGGAAATAAAAATAAAGGTCTTGGCCTTGTATTTACCGGCCATCTCCGCCACATTATAAGTACCGAAAACATTATTTTTTACCGCCTCACCTGCATTACATTCCATTAAAGGGACATGCTTATGTGCTGCGGCATGAAAGATTACCCTTGGTTTATAAGTTTGAAAAACCTGTTCGATTCTAAATCTATCCTTTACATCTGCAATAACTGTCTCCAGACACACGCCGGGAAATAAATATCTTAATTCTTGCTCTGTCTCAAAAATCGGATTTTCATCATGGCCTAAAAGAAGCAATTTCTCCGGATTAAACTTAGCAACCTGCCTACAAAGCTCCGATCCGATAGAACCGCCGGCACCGGTTATCAAAACCACTTCACCTTTTAAATAACCTGCCATTTCATCTAAGTTGACCTGTACAGGTTCCCTGCCTAACAAATCCTCCACCTGTACCTCCCGCAATTGCTGCAGAGAAACATTGCCATCAATTAAATCATAAACCCCGGGCAGAATCTTTAGCTCTGCAGTTGTTTCTTGACAAACAGCCACAATCTCCCTAATCACACTGCCGGTAACAGAAGGTATGGCTACTATAATTTCCTGAATACCATAGATTCTGACTAAATCTGGAATATCAGCCCGAAAACCAA
>CAZCQT010000268.1:0-3104 GCA_964500905.1 uncultured Moorellales bacterium | reverse complement strand
TAGGTTATATATTACTCTGGCTGATTGGTTGCAAATCAAGTGGGAATCTACCAAACCGAGCCCTTTAATCGCTGGTACGTTAAAACCTTTAGCTTCAAAAGATTCTTTTAAACACTTGTTAATAGTGTCTGAATAAGGTGTAGCAATAGCTATTGAGCCTAAATCCATTTCATCCATCGCTAAAAATACCGCAGAGGATGTAGTAATTGCAGGACATTGAACGTACCTTTCCATTGCCATTATTATTTTTTCGTCATTTTTTAAACCCTTAATTATACTTCCACTAGTACACGCATAAGCCATAGCCTTAGGAGCAACTGTAGCCATCAATTGGCAAGCCCATTCGAAATCCTGTTCCATCTTAACAAGCGCCTCTGGTGCAGACTCAGTAAGAAGAACCCGAGTAACGTGAATAGTAATATTCTCTGGAATAATTTTATTAAACTCTGGTTCAAGGCAGGTGTTGATAGAAGGCAAGATTATTCCGATTTTTGTATTCTTTAACGCCATTTCAAATCCCTCCATAGCCCATGCGATACACTCTCAAATTGCAGATACATTTAGTTAAAAAATTGCTATAGCGACAGGGGTAGATTAATTCTGCATACATAAACCTTTATACAAATCTAGTTTGAATTTAGGTTTGATTATTATTTGCATTTTCTTTATTATTAAAGGTTTTTAGAATTCAGGAGCCAAGCACACTTGTTAAAAGTTTCGGGAAACGGAGACTTGCGCTGGTTAAAACCACAACAATCACCTCATCATTATCAACTAAACCTTTTAAAAGCGCCTGCCTAGAAGCATGAAGTGCAATAGCAGATTCTGGACCTATTAAAAGTCCCTCCAGTTTCGCTGCCAATTGCATGGTCCTAAACACATCTGGATCCTGAACCGCAACTGCAAATCCCCGTGATCTTTGGATGGCATTTAATACTAATCTGTCAGCTAAGACTGATGGCACCAACAATCCAGGTGCAGGTGAGGTGGCATCCCCCCACTCTCTGCATTCTGACAACATTTGTGACCAAGCCTCATAAACAGGTGCACAACCCTCAGATTGGGCTGCAACCATTCGGGGAAGGATACCATCTACCCATCCTAGTTCATGTAATTCCCTAAAGCCCTTCTCCATGGCAACCAACCCAATTCCACCACCTGTCGGCTGAATTACAACATCTGGCAGCACCCAATTAAGTTGCTGTGCCATTTCGTAGGCCATTGTTTTTTTTCCTTCAAATCTATACGGTTCTTCTGATGCTGAAACAGAATACCATCCTTCATGCTCCATGACTTCACTTGCTGTTTGATGCGCTGCAACTATCCCCCCAGGGACGAGACTAAGTTCAGCCCCAAGCATTCTACATTCATCAATGGCAATCCTTGGTGCATTTTCAGGAATAAAAACGTGAACCCTTATTCCTGCCTTGGCTCCATAAGTAGCGGCAGCAACTGCCGCACTGCCGGCTGAATGAATTACGACGTCCTTTAGACCCAAATCAAGCACCTTGGAAACACACATAGAAGCCCCACGCGCTTTAAATGTCCCAGTAGGATTATAGCCTTCAATTTTAACATAGAGTTTAGATAATCCAAATTCCCTACCCAGCTTAGATAAATGCAATAACGGTGTTCCCCCTTCCCCAATAGTCACCCTATTCCTTGGATCCTGTAAAGGAAGTAATTCAAAGAACTGCCACATCCCTTGCCCCCAGTTAGTATGCTTGTTCCTATCTATTTTATCTTTCAGTTTACTAAGATTTAATTTTACTAAAGGGGGGTAACCACATGAACACAAATTAATTGCCTTATTTGGACTATATTCTCTGCCGCAAATATCACATTTTAGAATATAATCATTAAGATCTCCCATTAAAATCACATCCTATTTAAAATGGTCTTTTATTATTTAACGCTACTACTAAACTTTTGAGATGTTTCCCTTTTTCTATTGGTTGGAGTACCAGCTCTTCATTGGGTTTAACAATTCTTTTACATGCCAACTTAGTTTCACCATTTACTGTGAGCATACATATACCACATAAACCTGTTTTACAAGCACATCTAAAAGAAATACTACTATCTAACTCCTGATATACAATTTCAAGAATCCTAATTATATTTATTCCCTTTTCCCAGGGAATAACATAGCTATCTTTCCCCAATTTGCGTGCCTTTTCTAAGCCTGCCTTCACATTAACTGTTATCAAACAACCCCACCCCCTGAAATAAATAAACCTGGTAGTCACATCCCGACTAGGATTTGAAGCTAAGTATCATTTCAGCATTATCTGCTTGTTTAACTAAAATATTCCCCTTCCACCTAGTATCCTCAATTGGAAAGTCCTCCCTGTAATGTGCTCCTCTACTCTCCTCCCTCATCAATGCTCCTCGCACTATCATTTCACTGACAACAAGCAAGGATTTAAGCTTATAAAAGTCCATTAGTTCCATATTAAATATCAAATTATTATCATGGTTGCTCAACAAACAACGCCCTTGCTTATATTTTTCTAGGAGTTTTAACATCATTTTTAACCCATGGGCGTCTCTCAACACCCCCCCATGCATATACATCGCTCTCTGTATCTCTTTAATTGCAGCGCCTGGGGAAATACCTGACTCGCTTAATGGTTCCCCATCATCTTTGGGAAGTTCTCTATTTTCTTTTGCGCCATCATGCTGGATGCCTTCCATAGCACAAAAACCAGCCCTCCAACCGGAAGCTAAACAAAGTGCTAAGGCATTGCCAGCTATACGATTCGCACCGTCTATTCCTGCAATAACCTCGCCACACGCAAATAAACCAGGTGCTGCTGTCTGACAATCAGTATCAACCTTGACTCCTCCCAAAAAATAGTGGGCTGCAGGGGCTACATCTAGTACATTTTTTCTCGGATCTAATTCATATTTTGCAATATCAACCCCTGCCCACGTTAGCCCCCCCCCTAGCCTCTCATTTACAACAGCGTTAAACTCACTATCAGAGATACCGCTGCCATCCAAAAATACGCCACCTATTTTAGAGCCCCTTCCCTCACGTATTTCTTTAGCCATCGCAATTGCTAAGACATCCCGTGTAGCGCATTCATTTTGTTCTGGGG
>CAZCQT010000267.1:0-3112 GCA_964500905.1 uncultured Moorellales bacterium | reverse complement strand
ACATCATCACAGGCAAGAACGCCTAAATGCTCTTGATGGCTGCCTACTACTACAACGGTTTTACCTTGCTCTTCAAGTTCCTCTATCTGTCTTTCTATTACTTGGCTTTTTATCTCCAGCTCCTTTACAAAAAAACCGGGGCTGCCCACATAATAAGTTTTTCCGTTTAGAACTGCTTTAACACCTTGACCCGGCAAAGCAGAAAAATCTGTTGTTGCAAGCTGCTCAAGCTTCCTTGCCTGTAATTCAGCCAAAATTGCACCTGCCAAAGGGTGTTCCGAGCCTTTTTCTACCCCTGCGGCTATTCGCAATAATTCCTCGGCAGTAACACCCTTTGCCGGCAATAAATCCGTTACAATCGGGCTACCTAGGGTTAGAGTCCCGGTCTTATCAAAAGCTATGGCCTTTAGCTTTCCTGCCCCTTCCAAATGTGCTCCGCCTTTAATTAGAACACCGTTTTTAGCTGCATTACCTAAAGCTGCCACAATGGATACGGGGGTAGAAATAACCAAAGCACAAGGACAGGCAACTACCAATAGAGTAATCGCCCTGTAAAACCACGGAGCAAAAGGTCCACTCGTTATTAAGGGGGGCACTGCGGCAATCAAAACGGCTAAAACAATTACCGCAGGAGTATAATAACGGGCAAAGCTATCAACAAATCTTTCCGCAGGTGCTTTTTCTGCCTGTGCTTCTTCTACCATAGTAACAATTCTGGCCAAGGTGGTATCTCCCGCCAAACGCTCTGTACTAATGATTAATAATCCGTTTTCATTAATGGTGCCCGCAAAAACATTGCTGCCCACTTCTTTAGCTACAGGTATAGATTCACCGGTAATAGGAGCCTGATTAACAGCGGAGCGGCCCTCTACCACTTGGCCGTCAATGGGAATTCTTTCACCGGGTTTAATAATCACTTTTTCACCCAATTTGATTTCTGCAACCGGAACCAATCTCTCTTCCCCGTCCCGCCTTACCAGGGCTTCCGCAGGAGCTAATTCCATTAAATTTTTAATAGACCTTCTGGTCTTATTCATAGTAAAGGCCTCTAAAGTGTTACCCAACGCAAATAAAAACACCACTGTTGCCGCTTCCAGCCACTCGCCCAAGAATAAAGCACCGGTAACAGCGATAGTCATTAAAACATTCATATCCATGGATATACTGTTCTTAACAGAATAATATGCGGCCTGTACTGTATAAAAACCCCCGACTGCAATGGCGGCCAAAAGAATGGCAATGGCCCCTTCCTTGTAGCCGCCAAACCAAAATCCCCCTCCAAGCAACCACAAAACTCCGGAAACAATTGTGGTAAGAGCCTTTTTATTTTGCAATAAGAAAGGTTTTTCTTTGTCACCCTCTTGCTCAGGGCACCACACCTCATAACCTGCTTCTTTGACTCTTTTGATAATTTTTTCCGGGCTGACATCACCCTCTATATAGAGCTTAGAAGCTCCAAAATTAACTTTTGCCAAGTTAATTCCATCTAACTTATTCAACTTCGCTTCCAGTTTTCTGGCACAGTCTGCACAATCTAAACCCCTTAGCTCATACACATCGGGAGCCGTTATCAAGTCCCCTTCTAAAGCCTTTGCAATTTCGGCTTCATCAATATGATGATCATGATGATGGCCCGCTGAATGTTCACAGCTACAAGCTGTGGCATGTAAATTTCCCATGATGACACCTCTTCCCCAGTGCAATACAAACACATATGAGCAGTCGTTCATATGTTACTTTATTCTTATAATAGTCTAACCAACTCAATAGGTCAATAACTTTTTCAAATCCTTTGTCAAAAATCATACCGACTCGGTACAAATTTAGCAAAAATACTTTCGAAGGACTATACAAATAGCCCCTTACTGCCGATAAATAAATAGAAGAGGAATTCTAGGGAGGCTTTTACCAATGCGTTTTATTTTAAAAGCAATTGGTTTTACTTTTATTATGACCATTGCCGTGGTTTTATTTCCGCTACTTCCGGTTAGCCAAACATCTTCTTTTGAGGAGTTAACAATAAATGATCACCCAGTAGAGCAAGTCAAACCTCTTTCCCAGCAGCTGGTTGAATTAAATGGCAGGGGTGCAGGAAGTAGATGGGAAAAGGAAAGTGCAGATATCCTGGCGGATTACTTTCAGCAAATTGGGCTGGAACCACTTCCCCTATACCCTGATTTTCTTCAGGAATTTAAAATTGGAACTGTAACATATTTCACAGAGAATGGCAGGCTCCGTTTTACAACAGTAGGCAAGGCGGTCAATCCATCTCAAAATGTGCTGGGCTATTTGCCCGGACAAGATCCCAATGGCAAATGGATTATTTTTAGTGCTCATTATGATGGACAAGGTGAAATAGGGGAAACAATTTATCCCAGTGCCAATGATAACTTATCAGGTATTTTGGCGTTAACAGCTCTGGCAAAGGCAATGGTCAACGAATATCGCCTAAACTATACTATCCTCTTCGTTGCCTTTGGTGCGGAAGAGGTAGGGCTTTTAGGTTCCAGTAATTTAGCTAATAACTTACCTGTTCCAAAAGAAAAAATCCAGGCTGTGATTAACCTGGATACAATCGGCAAAACAAGTGATACCTTACATATGTATGCCACCGAAATAAACCCGGTAATTTCTTTATTGGCACCAATCTTTTATGATTATGGCTTTAAAACAGAAACGATCATTACCACCGGAATCAGCGATCATTATCCCTTTGCTTTAAAAGGAATCCCCAGTGTTACCGTTGCTACGGACAATTGGAAGGAAGGCAACCATTCACCGGAGGACAAGCTGGAATACCTCAATCTGGAGCAAATAGGCAGCATTGCAGGTGCACTTAAGCACTCCCTCTCTTACATGCTCCGCTAAAGCAATGATCTTATAACATTCTTGCTACATCGACTACCTTGGTCTTAGCTAAAGATTCTTCAATTAGTTCAGGAATATTAAGAAACTCTTCTGCTTGCCGGACCTTTGCTAAATTGGGCCTAGTGGCCGGATATTTGGGTAAAAATAAGGTACAGCAATCCTCGTAAGGCTGTATGGATATTTCATAGGTACCTATTTTCCTTGCCAAATCAATAATTTCCAACTTATCCATGGTTATTAAGGG
>CAZCQT010000266.1:0-3152 GCA_964500905.1 uncultured Moorellales bacterium | reverse complement strand
TACTTCCTCCACCGTAGCCGGCACCTCCACCTATTATTATGCACCCTGGAACAGTGAATTGGGTGCCCAAAGGGCGGAAAGGCAACGGTTGGCAACCTTGGTGCAGCAAGAATTGGTAAACAAGCTAGGTCGCAGAAATATTGGTATCTTGGAAGAAAACTTTGCTGTTTTAAGAGAAACAACGATGCCATCCATTTTAGCTGAAATCGCCTTTATTTCTAACCCACAGGAGTTGCAACTACTGGGTACAGAGGAATTTAGACAGAAAGCAGCCGAAGGCTTGGCAAAAGGGATTATGCGCTACTTTGCAGAACAATAAAATCATAAAAACCTATAAGAGGCGGTGGTTACACCGCCTCTTACGATTCCCCCCAAAAAAGAATGGTGAGTTCTGTTAAAATAGGTTAATATAGGGGTAGTAAAGAGCTTGAAGGGAGTTGTAGAATGTTAGCACTGTTGCCGGGGTATTTTTTAATTTTCTTTTCAAGGGTAATTGACGTAAGCTGTGCAACCTTGAGAATGCTTTTATTGGTTCGGGGCAAACGATTTCAAGCGGCTGCCATAGGCTTTTTTGAGGTTATCATCTATATAGTTGTTTTAAGCTATATAGTTGGCCGTTTAAATGATCCCATCAGCCTGATTGTTTATGGTTTAGGCTTTGCTACCGGTAATGTAGTAGGCAGTTATATTGAAGAAAAAATGGCTTTGGGGTATTTAACAGTGCAGGTTATTACCTTGGAACGTTCCGCGGAGTTAGCGGCAGTTCTTAGGGAAAAGGGCTTTGGTGTTACTATTTTGCAGGGCGAGGGAAGAGAGGGAATTCATTTAGTACAACATATTCTTTTGCCCAGAAAAAGGCTAAAGGAGCTTTTTAAACTAATTAATGCTTGGGATGAGAAAGCCTTTGTCACCGTTTTGGATGCCAAGGCTACCCTTGGTGGTTTTGGAGGAGCAGGTTGCTATCAAAAAATAAAATGATGGATTATTGGTTAAATTTATTTTATATTTAAAGTAAGTTTAATAAGTCAGGAGGATTATTGTTGGAACAAAGGATTGATGGGCGAAGAGTTGATGAGCTTCGCAAGGTTGTTATTACACGCAATTTCATAAAGCCTGCGGAGGGTTCTGTTTTGATTGAAGTTGGAGATACAAAGGTTATTTGTACTGCCACAGTAGAAGAAAAAGTACCGCCTTTTCTAAAAGGGACTAACAGCGGTTGGGTTACCGCCGAATATTCTATGCTGCCCAGAGCAACTCAACAAAGAACAGTTAGAGAGGCTGCCAAGGGACGTTTGACCGGTCGTACTATGGAAATACAAAGGCTGATTGGTCGTTCTCTGCGTTCAATTATAGATTTAAGCCAACTGGGTGAGAGAACAATCTGGCTGGATTGTGATGTAATACAGGCAGATGGCGGAACCAGGACTGCTTCCATTACAGGCAGTTTTGTAGCACTGGTTGATGCTTGCGGGGTGTTGTTAAATAACGGGATCATTAAAAAGATGCCTGTTAAGGATTTTCTTGGGGCAATAAGCGTAGGGAAATTGACAGATAAAATTTGCCTGGATCTTTGTTATCAGGAGGATTCACAGGCTGAAGTAGATATGAATGTGGTTATGACAGGAAAGGGCAGATATGTAGAGATTCAAGGCACTGCGGAAGAGGTTCCCTTTAGTCAACAAGAGTTAAATCAGTTCCTCAGCCTTGGTGATAAGGGCATTAAAGAGCTAATTAATTTGCAAAAAGAAGTTTTAGGTGATTTAGCAGGGGGGATTGGGGAATAAATATGAAAGCAATTGTTTTGGCAACACATAACCCGGGGAAGGTTAAGGAGCTACAGGCATTATTAAAGGACTTGCCCTTGATTATTAAATCCTTACAGGATTACCCCGAGCTTCCAAGGATAAAAGAAACGGGTCGGACCTTTCTTGAAAATGCAGGTATCAAAGCTACTACAGTTTTTAAACATACAAATATAATGTCTCTGGCGGATGATTCCGGCTTGGAAGTGGAGGCACTTAATGGAGTCCCGGGAGTTTATTCCTCCAGGTATGCAGGTGAGGAAGGCAATGATCTTGCCAATAACAAAAAATTGCTTCAGGTACTTGCTGATATACCAATGGAAAAAAGGCAGGCGAATTTCCGTACCGTAATTTGCCTGAAGTTGCTAAACGGTGAGGATATTTACACAGAAGGTATTTGCAAAGGTAAAATTGCTTTTGAATTCAAAGGGCACAATGGTTTTGGTTATGATCCCATTTTCTTGGCGGAGCCGGATTATCAAAAAACCATGGCGGAATTATCTCTGGCAGAAAAAAACCGGATCAGCCATCGAGGAAGAGCTCTAAAAGAAATGAAGACCATTTTGGAACAACTGTTAAAGGAGGGTAAAATCTGATGCTCCTTGGGATTATTAGCGATACTCACCAACAACATAAGGAAGCAAAAAAAGCAATAAAGCAAATGGGGGAAATTGAACAACTTTTGCACGCCGGTGATTTCTATGAAGATGCCATGAAATTAGCTGAACAATTAACTATTTCCGTAAAAGCAGTAGTGGGCAATTGTGATTGGTATATAGCCGATAAACCTAATGAGCTATTACTTGAATTTGAAAATGTAAAAATCCTCCTAACTCATGGACATATCAATCGGGTTCGATTCGGTTACGATAATCTTCTGGAAAGAGCCAAAAGAATGGAGGCAAGGGTGGTCGTTTTTGGGCATACCCATGTTCCTATTCTTGAAGAAAGGGATGGCATACTGTTATTTAATCCCGGTAGCGTAGCCACCCCCAGAGGCGGCTCCAAGCCGTCTTTTGGCCTATTGAAAGTCCATCAGGGAAAGGTACATGGGGAAATACTGTCATTAATCGAATAAAAACCGTCTTTTGCACTCTTTGCTTGTCTATAGAAGTTTTAAAAATAAAAAACTTTTTCTGCTTGCGGGGGGTTTTTAAAAATGTTATAATAAATTTTGTTGCAAGATTTTGATCCCGGCTGGTTTTCCTTAATAATTTGGAACTGTGGGAAAAAAAGTCTTTGACCGGGCCAATGTTTTTGGATATACTATACTTGCCCGTTTTGCAGAAGGGACCGTGCGGGTGTAGCTCAATGGTAGAGCGCTGGCCTTCCAAGCCAGTTACGTGGGTT
>CAZCQT010000265.1:0-3170 GCA_964500905.1 uncultured Moorellales bacterium | reverse complement strand
CCTGCTGTATAGCCCGATGACCAAGCCCATTGCAAATTGAAGCCGCCGCATTGTCCATCTATATCAACTACCTCCCCGGCAAAAAACAAGCCAGGGAGGATTTTTGATTCCATGGTGTTTGGATGGATTTCCTTTGTATTAATTCCTCCACAAGTTACCTGGGCACTGGGCCAACTCTTACTGCCTCGTATTTTAAAACGCCAATCCTGTAGAATATTCAGGAGCCCTTCCTTTTCCTTGGGGGACAAGTTGCCCACCGATTTTTTGGTGTCACTTATATTTACTTCCTTTAACAAGACTGGAATCAGTCTTTTATTAACAAGCCCTACAAGGGAAAACTCAACAGTTTTTTCCGGCTGATATAAAAAGCGTCTTGTCAGTAGCTCTCGTAATTCCTCCTTGCTTTTTGTATCAATAATGGTGATCTTTAGTACAGCCTCCTTGTCTGTATTAAGCAGCTCATTGGCTTTGCGGCTGATTTGCAGGATGGGGGGGCCGGAGATACCATAGTTGGCAAATAAAAGATCACCCCTATCTCTTGCCAAAGATTTATTGTTGAATAATATTTCTGCTGTGCCTAAAAATTTTACCCCTTGGATTTGCTGAAAGCAGGATCCTTCCAGTTTTAATTGTACTAAGCCGGGAAAGGGCGTGGTAAGAGAATGTCCTAATTTAAGTGCCAAATCATAGCCACTGCCATCGGAGCCGGTGGAGGGCATTGCTTTTCCGCCTGTGGCAAGAATCACACGTCGCCCTTTTAATATTTCCCCGTTATCCAGACCGACTAAAAAGGCATCCGACTCTTTTTTAATTTCCGTTACAAAGGCTTCCTGGATTATCTTAACCTTGAGGGCATCTAATTTGTAGCGAAGTACATCTAAAACACTGGAGGCTTGATCGGACATAGGAAAAACTTTGCCCAGATCCTCAACCTTGTGGGCTATTCCCAGTTTTTCAAAAAAATCTATTGTGTCAGACACCCCAAATTGGGTCAAAGCTCCAAGAGCAAACTGGGGATCTTTACCGTGGAAATAGGTAATATCTGTATTGGTATTGGTAAAGTTACAGCGTCCATTGCCCGTAGCCAAAATTTTTTTACCTACCCTGGGGTTTCTTTCAAGCAGGGTAACTTGACTGCATTTTTCCTTAGCAATAATAGCAGCCATCATGCCTGCAGCACCGCCGCCGATTATAATGACATCACTTGTGTTCATAAAATTACCTCATATTTTTTATATTATATCTGCTATTATTTTACCAATTATTTTCCCTTTGTAAAACCCCTGGTAATAAGGGGATAAATTTGTCGGCAATAAACCTGTCCTCATTGATACAAAAGTAAAAAAGGGTAGTATAATTGTTAAATTTTGATATAATAAACATATTATTTAAGAAGGGAGTGTTGAATATGGGACAGAATCCTTTGGTAAAGATTGAAATGGAGAATGGCAATGAGGTTAAAATTGAGCTTTTTCCCCAGGTGGCACCAAATACAGTAAATAATTTTATTTCTTTGGTGCAACAGGGCTTTTATAATGGGGTAGTTTTTCATCGGGTGATTCCTGGTTTTATGGTTCAGGGAGGGGATCCTACCGGTACCGGTACAGGTGGCCCGGGTTATTGTATTAAGGGTGAATTTAGCAGCAATGGCTTTGAAAATCAGTTAAAGCATCAAAGGGGAGTTATCTCTATGGCCAGAACCATGATTCCCGATTCCGCGGGTTGTCAATTTTTTATCATGGTTGCAAATTCCCCCCACCTGGATGGAGACTATGCTGCTTTTGGGCAGGTAGTTTCAGGGATGGAGGAAGTTGACAGGATTGTTGCCGTAGAAAGAGATGCAATGGATCGGCCATTGGAAAACCAAGTAATTAAAACTGTAACCGTTGATACCTTTGGCGTGGAGTATGTAGAACCAGAAAAGGCTTAATATAGTAGCCTTGATTTTGGTTGGCATGTATAATGGAAATATTTTTTAATAATATTAAAAAATACCTTGCATTTTAGTCTTGTTTCGTGGTAACATTATAAATGTGTTGAAAAGAAGAAAAATCTCAACTGATTTAGAAGCTCTCTGCGATGATGTGCTGAAAAACTGGGGGTAATTCTGCTTTTTAATGTAATTTAAGTTATGGAGGCTAGAAAATTGCAAGGAAAAGTAAAATGGTTTAATGCGGAAAAAGGTTTTGGCTTTATCGAAAGCGATGAAGGCGGAGATGTATTCGTACATTTTTCAGCTATTCAAGCAGAAGGTTTCAAAACCCTTGAAGAAGGGCAAGCTGTTGAATTTGATGTTGTCGAAGGCAATCGCGGACCACAAGCTGCCAACGTTAATGTAATTTAAGTATTATACAACGTAAGCTTAAAAGGGCATTCCTGTAACAGGGAGTGCCTTTTTTTTATGCCCTGCTTTTGTACGGTCGTACAAAAATAGGGCATAAACCTTGGAAGAGTATACAAAGGAAAAATGTTAATTGAAAAAGAAGCATTCAGGCAGAGGGCAATTTTATTAGTAAAAAAATTAGTGAAATAATTCTGTAGTTTAAAAATGAAGATATGGTAATTGCGGCTACCCGCCCTCTTTGGTCTTTTTTGTTGGATTGCTAGTGTGTAGTATTTAGGTTAAAATTTAGGCTAGGGAATAATAATATTAGCTTTAGTGAGCTGGAAGGATGATTATTAGTGAGTATCGGTAGCGATGCGATAAAAGACCAGCCCGTAAAAAACCCTAGTTTAAGGCGTTATTTAGAAATTTATCAAAACATTTATGATAACTTTCTCAATCAGGTGGGAGCTACGGGGCTTAGTTTTGGTGAAATTACGCCAATGGAGGATGTTTTAGTAAATATTGAAGAGCAAGGCAATAAGGGTGCGGAAGTAAGGAATGATCGCAAAAGCGTTTATCTTAACAAGATTTCCCCCGCTTGCCTTGCGTGCCAAACGGGAACAGACAGCAGAACTTATTATACCTCTTTAAAATGCTCAAAAAATTGTTTTTATTGTTTTAATCCAAATCAGGAGCATTATGAATATTTTTTGACAAACCAAAGGGACTGTGCTAAAGAAATCAAAGAGGCTAGGGCAAAGGGGGAAAAGCTGAATTACATTGCTCTTTCCGGGGGGGAGCCTTTGTTACACCCTCAGGAAACCATCGTTTTTTTTGAAGCAGT
>CAZCQT010000264.1:0-3172 GCA_964500905.1 uncultured Moorellales bacterium | reverse complement strand
CCTGATGGCTTGTCTAGCAGTCTCATTAACCCTTTTACCCAAAGTTTCGGCAATGTATTCCAGGTTTTCCCCTAATGTGTCTTCCCCAAAGGTGACTTTAACAAAAACCACAAACCGCTCCAAAATGTCTTCTTCGAAGTAATCGCCATCAGCAATGGGGATTACATTATGCCCTACGATATCTAGGGAAGATTTTTTCCAACCTGCTTCGGTATTAATTTCCCACTGATCATTATTTTTTCTGAACTTATCGGCGAAGTCGCCCCCAGCATAGATTAGGCCTTCTTCATCTAGGGAGTAACGGCCAAACATACAACCTATGGCATAAGAGATAAAAGATTTAATATCCCGCTCCCGATCGGCTTTGCTTATGGTAATATCTTTGTCTTCTACTTCGGGGGTAAGTTCACCTTGAAGACCATAGATGTCAATAAAAATACGGTTAAGTTCTTCTTCGTTGGATTTAAGTTGGTTGAATTGGCCTTCGGCAAACAATGACCATGCTTTAAAGGCCGATGATATTCTAGAAACAGGAGGGTTACCACCCCAAGCATAAGCGCCAGCCATTTTAAATGTAACTAATGGATGTCTTTTAAAATCCCATGAGGTTTCGAAATAATCCCAGTCAAATTGTGCAATTAATATATTTCTTTTAGTCAGCCCGTCAATTCTATTTAAATTTTTGCTACATGTAATGACCGGTAAGCTCGCAACATGGCCTGCTTCAAAATTTAAAGTTGGGGAAACTGTTTCTAACATTTTTCTGCAAACAGATGTATTTAAATATGCCAACAAATAATTCATCAACATTTCATTGTTGTTTATAAAGATACTACAACCCGCTACATCAAAAATATACCCCTTAGGGTAATATCTAAATGCAATATCACCACCTGAAACCTTGGACCAACTAATGCTTTTTTTAAAATACTTACTAATACTTTTTATTGTTCTAGTAGGCGTTTTATATAGTTCCGAAGCATAAGCCATTATTTCTGCCCCATCATTCTCCCAATTAACAACATAAATATTATTTCCATACCATTTTCTAAAACTACCACCCTTATTATAAGGAAACCACTTGCTACCACTTTGTAATGCTTGGCTGGCATCTTCGCAACCGTACCCAATTTTCCTTATTGCTACTTCATACCAAAATCGAAGAAATCTATTGTTATCAGAGGTGGCCATCCCCTGCCTTGTATCGCCAACCGTTTTTAACCTTTTCCCCTTGCTAAATGTTTTTTTAACCCCATCACTAGCCCAATATGCAATTGGATTGCCTGGTATTGCCGAAAAGCTAGATGCTTCGGTGAAATATTTACAATTTCCGTTAATACTCCCCCGGACCTTTAAAAACTCTTTTTCCTTTTCCCCGGGGCTTCTCCAATGAATTAATCTTAAATAAGTGCCATTATAACCAGCCAAGTTAATTTTTCTTATTATGAATGTAGTTGATTGCACCACCTCACCACCTACTTCTTCAAATGAGTGAGGTCCCAAATGAATCATACTATATAGGGAGCGATTACTAACTATCTTTTGCCTCAGCCTCTCATAACTTGATAAAAACATCCACGAATGTTGATTTATCATCCCCATAAACCCATTGCATTTCAAATACATACCATCTAATTCCATAAATACTGCGAACAAATCAGCTTTGGAATCCTTGAAATTTTCATCTAAATATTTTACTAATTTAGGATTCATCCCTCTCCGGCCCATATAAGGGGGGTTAGTGCATAGCACATCATATTTCTGACTCATTATCTTCCCTTGCTGAATCAATGGAGGGAACGCTTCCAATATCATTTCCCTATATTCAATATCACGCAAATTTGAAGGTGGGGTAGTTTTTAATTTTTCAATTCTGTTTTCCAATGCAGTAAAATCTACTTCCTTCACATCCAAGATTGAACCATATTCTTTGGCATCATGAAAAGTATCCAGCAGATATTCGAAATCATTTTTTAATTGCTCCCTTTCTTCTTCCCCTACCTCCCGTAGAAAAAACCCAGACAACTCCGATCTCTCTACTTTCCACTTTCCACTTTCCACTAAATCATTACTTTCCTGGATAGAACATAAATTCAACCTAGGCTTATTTCTAAATATCCTTCTATTCTTACTCCTTGCTTTCATTAAAAGTGCAAAAGAGGCTAATTGCCCCGCCCGATCATCAATGTCCAAGCCATACAGGTTATTCTCCAGTATCAGAGCGGGGATCTCCCTTTCGGAATAGCCCGCACTTGAGTAAATATCATAAAGAACATCAAAGGCATAAACCAAAATATGACCGCTGCCCATGGCAGGATCTAATATTTTGATTTCCTCCGGCTTCATATCTTTAAATTCCGCCCGAATTTCCTTAAGCTGGACTTCTACCTCCGGCTCCTGCTCCGCCTCTTCTAAATAATATTTCCATTTTTGCTTTAGTTCCTCGGGGTCAACCGACCACCGGCCACCATCCAATATCTCCAACCAAAGCCTGCCCAAAGAGTTCTCTACCATATATTTAACTATCCACTTAGGGGTAAAAAGCTGGGTGGCGGCGGGAATGTTCTCTTTAGTTATTTTTTTATTTTTCCTGAGCCCAGCGAAGACCTCATCCTTTTTTTCAGAAATATAGTATTGATAAAGCCAACCGATAATTTCTATACCATGTTCCCCTTTTTCTTCCTCTAACTTTTGTTCTTCATCATCCAGCTCTATTTTCCAACTATATTCTTCAATTTCTTCCACCAAATCCCTAATAACGGAGCCTTCCGCTAATAGCTTATCAGGCAGCAACAGTTCTGTATAATCAGCGATCACCTCAAAAACCGAGGGCATAATTTTGCCCAGTTGGTTGCATTGCCTAATTAAAAGATATCTAAACAAATCCTCGGTATCATTGGCATCTTGCAGCTCAAAAATAAGTTCCCGGTTTAAATCCAGATCCGCATTTAAAGCTGCTTGAATAATATCCGGTTCTGTTTTACCTTTCTCCGTTGAAGACAGCACCCTAACGCCGGTGGGGAGGTAGTTATTAACTTCCATAAAACGCAGAGCAATAAAACGGTTAAACCAAGTATAAGCCACCTCTTCCACAACTTGTTCGAAACCTTTGTTGTCAATATTATCAATTAATTTATTGCGTTGTTCCAGTTCATATTTTTTAAATGTTTTG
>CAZCQT010000263.1:0-3173 GCA_964500905.1 uncultured Moorellales bacterium | reverse complement strand
CACTGATTCCTCCGGCACGAACTCTTTCAAAGCCTTTAAGTTGTTTTGAAGATATTCATAATTTTCTGCTAGTGCTTTGGTTATTGCATATGCTACATCATCCTCCATTTCGCTGGAAGCAAAGAGGGCTGTGGCACCCCCAACTAAGGGAACATCCTCATCCTGACCTTTAAAGCTCCCAGCAGGAAGAGTTGATGGCACAAAGCCATATTTATCTGATAGATAAGTAATTTCCTTTTCCTCCATGGGCAAGAATTTAACTGGAGTAAGTGTCGTCAAATCTGTGACAGCCGGATGTCCAATATTTAAGTATTGTATAATTACATCCAGCCTCTGGTCCTTCATATCATCACTGATAACTTCGCTGCTAGTGTGCGCCACCTTACCGCCGAAACTTTCTAAATCCTCATACGTAAGCCCGTACGCCTCTAATAGAAGCCTTCCTCCAAAATCCCCTAGGGAACGGTTTGGTTGTGTGGCCAATCTAATTTTTAGTTTATTTTCTTTTACCTCGCGGAAAGAATTAAATGTCGCATTTTTTTGGGCAACCGCACTAAAATAGTAGGAATCCAATCCTGGGACCAACAAACGAATATTTTCGTATTTTTTCCCTTCATAGGGCAATATCCCTTGCATTGCCCAGTTGATCACAAACGGCGTCGACAAACCAATCTCCGCTTCCCCAGTTGCCACTAAATCGACGTTGCCTATCGTTCCACTGTAGGGTAATACCTCAATAACGGATCCTTCTGGTAATTCCTTCCGGATTAATTCAGCGAAAAGTCCCCCATAACTGTAATAACCGCTGCCAACATCCAGTGTGCCTATTCTAATTGTGACTGGCTCCTCTGAAGGTTGCGAATCCTCCTCTGCCCTCTCTTTTTGCTCCACATCCATCTGCCCCTCATCTGGTTTATCCTGCGTTGTTTGCCCGCATCCAACAGCAAATGAAGATATTAAACATATAAGCAGCACAATAGTTAGACATTTTTTAATCATCTTACTATTCCTCCCATACTTTTATTGTGGCCAACCTTAAGCAGCTTGACATTCACACTCTCCTTCCAGCGCAGCCAAAATCTTCTCCGGGTTAATCGCTGGTGAAGAGGATCAGAATTTTTCTTCTCTAATGATCACCTCCTCCATTATGCTGTAACCCATTCCTTGAATAACCGTATCGCCTATCTGCTGTTCAGAACCCTGCTCCATATTGCAAACGTCGCTTAAAACTGCTACTTTCTCCTCATCCGCCATGAATAAAACCTTTTTCTGCCCGTAGCTTTCCTACCTTTAGAAATATATGTTATCGTCTAACTATCTATCATTATTTTTAATATCTTGATAGCCACATGGTATTCGAATAGTAGCAACTATCTGCATATTTAGGTGGATTTGAATTTATATCAGCATGAATTTTAGGGGTGTAATACCGTTGGTATAATTATGTTCTATTATAGTTATGATTGACTACTTTAAACATTCTATATGCTATAACCTAATCCTTTATTCTAAACGTCTAAAATTTCAGATTGTTAGTTGTTTTTCTTTTCAAATAACGTGCTTAACTGTGAATTATTAAATTAAACCAACTTAAAAGGTCTTTTTTTATCATATTAAATAATCTGCAAGTAATTCCAACAACCGATAAATATGATAAAATTACTCGCTTTATTTTAATAATAGAGTTGGACAAACTGTGTTGCAGGGAGCGTGTTGTTACCTTGAAATTTATTTTTTATACTAAAACCTGCCTGGATGAATATACCGGAGCTGATAAATTCCTCCCATACCCGCAGCCCAAATCCTATTTGCATCCAAATTATCTTATACCAATTGCCCCCGAAAAGCATGGATTCTACAAAATGGGATAAGAAATATCCTGTAGGACTACAATACATATTGGACAAAGCATAAAAAATAGTGAGAAATGAATGCGCTTCGGTTATTGTTAAGTTATCACCACAAAACATTCAACGAAGGAGGCATCCATTTCTCATGAATACAATAACACAAGACATGAAGTACCGCCATTCATTAATTCGTTTTGCATTAAAATACGGCGTATCTAAGGCTTCTAGAAAGTATAACAGGGCCCGCTCTTATCTATTTTTGGTTAAAGCGCTGTGATGGTTCTATCGAATCCCTAGCTTGCAAATCCAAAAGACCTCTCTCGCATCTTAATCAACATAAACCTGGTGAATTAAAGCTAATCAAAGATATGTGACGCAGACTACCAGCCTTGGGTCTTGTAGAGTTTTGGTTCCGCTTAGTGGATCGTGGCTACAACCGCCATATTGTTAGTCTTTACAGGGTTCTCAAACGTATGGATTTAATCAAACAACCCAAGAAGAAGACTTATGTTCCTAAAACATATACCCAAATGACTTATCCTGGGGAAAGGGTTCAGGTTGATGTTAAATTTGTTCCTCTCCTTTACTGCCCAAACTGCTTAAAGGGGGGAACGCTTCTACCAATATACTGCAATTGATGAATTCTCCAGATTACGATTTTTAATGGGTTTTCGTGAACCTAGCACATATTCCTCGGCCGTCTTTCTTGAAGCTGCTATAGCCTTTTTTGCTGGGCATGGTATTTCTATTAAATGTGTTCAAACTGATAATGGTTTCGAGTTCACAAATCCCTTTTCTTCAGGAAATACTGAAAAACTTACCCCGTTTCAAACAACTGCCATACGTTTAGGTATTCACCATAGGACTATTAAACCTTTTACACCCAGGCATAATGGTAAGGTTGAGCGCAGCCACAGAGAGGACCAAAAACGTTTTTATGATACCCATCCCTTCTACAGCTTTATGGACTACATAGACCACATAAAGTCTATCTTAGGAGATCAAACAAAATACCAATGCGCCCTCTTAACTATAACAATCCTCTTTCTTATTTAGCCTTGCATCGTGTCCAACTTGTTTGACAAACCTACATCTACAAAATGGAACAAGAAATATCCTCCACACTGCCTGTGGTTGAGGTGTTCAGTTTAATGCGGAATACCTAACCTTACACAAAAATTACAACATTTCATACAAACCCGCACTGTTAATAAGCCCGCAACAGCTAAAAACGTGTTTTTGTCATTTTACCGGCGCGACATACATCCAGGTGCAACCATTTTATCCCATTTGTTTTGCGCTGAGAGGTAAAAGCTTAACCTT
>CAZCQT010000262.1:0-3178 GCA_964500905.1 uncultured Moorellales bacterium | reverse complement strand
ATACCTTCCTCAATAATCACATAGGCCATGGCATGTAACAAAGCCATATCTGTGCCCGGTTTAAAAGGTACAGAATGATCGGCAACTTCATGAGAACGGTGTCGGCGGGGATCCGCCATAATAATGACGCAATTCGGATCGTTTCTCTTTTTCTCAACCAAACGGCCAAATAATACAGGGTGGGCCTCCGCCATATTGGAACCGATGATAAAGAAAACATCTGCATGTTCAAAATCATCATAGGCACCCATTGGCTCATCAGAGCCAAAAGTGGTAAGATAACCCCCTACGGCACTGGCCATGCATAAACGTGGATTGCCATCCACATTATTAGTGCCTATGGCTCCTTTAAAAAGCTTGACAGCTACATAGGTTTCTTCTGCCATGGTTTGCCCCGAACCATAAAAAGCTACAGAATCCGGACCGTGGTTATCAATGGACTCCCTGAATTTGCTCGTAATCAAGGTCATGGCCTCATCCCAACTGGCCTCTACAAACTTTCCGTCTTTTTTAATTAAAGGTGTTTTAAGCCTGTTTTTGGCATAAATAACCTGGGGCAAATAATAGCCCTTGGCACATAATAACCCTTTGTTACCTTCATTATCAGGATCACCTTTAACGGCGACCACCTTGTTATCTTTAACTCCAATTAAAACTCCACAGCCGGTTCCACAGTATCTGCAGACAGATTTTACCCATCTATCCGCTATTTCTTTAGTGGGATCCCCTGGCGTTCCTGTTTCCACACTAAGATTTGATTGACTGGAACAGCCCACGGATGCCATCGCTGCCGAAACTGCGGCTGCTTTAATAAAATCTCTTCGTTTTAGTTTCATCTAGCTACCCTCCTTAAGCTCCTATTGTGGTTCCAGTCCATGACATTGTCTGCAATAGTTATGTTCCGGGTGGGGAGTTTTCGGAGCCTTTCCTACTTCTCCATCCCGGTGACAAGTTAAGCATTGCGACCTAGTATCTATTTCATGAGGAATAATTGGCGGAAAACCGTCTAAATCATAGCTTGGTCTTTCCCCTCCTGTCTCTGCCAGAGGGGGTGGTGCAGGTTGAGTAGCACAAGCACTTAAAGTTAGAGCGGCAAGGATTATTAGCATAAAGAGATATATTAGCGGTTTTAATCGTTTTCGAACCCTCATCTTTTCACTCCTCCCTTACTAACCGTTTAAATCTTCTGATACAAATATTTTAAGGGGAGATTCAGGGATAATAATAGCTGGAATGGGAGCCAAGCATACTAAAATGCATTCGCCACAGCCGGTGCACCTTTCGCTGTTTACCTTGGGGTAACGATAATTTGTCAGCTCTATAGCCTTAGGAATAGCGGAACAGGCACTGTAACAACCGGTACATATCTGCCCCCAATAAGCTAAACATTGTTCTTGATTAATTTTTGCTATCCCCGCTTCAGCTAAATTCACCGCCATCGGCGGAATAAATGCACTTCCTAAATACTTCAAGTCTTCAGCAAATAGAGACAATAGCTTTCTTCTCCCAACTGATTTTTCAGCTGACATTAAATCCCCTCCCTATAGGATGGTTTCCCCACTTTCCTGAAGATAAACTGGGTAAACTCCAAGGGCCTCCGGCAAAATCTTGAGTTCCTTTTCCAAGACCTGGTGAGCTTCTTTAAAGTTAAGGCTTTCCAGAAGGAAGATCACTTGCCCTTTAACAAAGGTTACCAGTTCAAGTCCCTCTATCTCTCTGGCAGCAGCAATCAATTCTTTTTCCTTACCAGGATTGCAATGAATTACTAAACTAGAAATAACCATTCTTACACCTCACCATTATGCCTTTATAAACCCCGGTCCCTTCCTCATAGTTAAAGGATGCAGTTTTAAATTGGTTGGCTGGCACAATCGCCCAGCCAACCTTTACTTAAAATGCAATAGCAGACTTAAAACTATTTTAGACTATCCAGTTCATGACCAGTTTCTCTTTCGTATTTATACTTTGGCAAAGGATCTACAGAAACCCCGGTTGCCTCTTTTAAAGCATGCTCCAGCCTTAATCTGTTTGCTTCGTTTTCAATATCCTGATAGTATTGCCATAAGCTGGCAGCACCATGCCAATGGGCATAGTCAGGTGCAAAATGCTGAGCACCCTTGATAGTAGTAGCTTCAGCATACTTAAAGAGTTCAAACATTACGCTCTCGATTTGACTTACATGACTGTAACCCAAGGTCTTGGCGTTCAGAAGAGGAATACCCTCCTGGTTCAGAAGAGAACCATAGGTTGGTTCCAGAATGCCATCTCTGTAAAGATCCTGAATAATCTTTCTGGCTGCGTTAACAATACGCAGGGTTTCTTTCTTAACCTGTTCTACATTATCTCTGGAATCATTTACAAATTCCTGACTGTGACATTTGAGGCAATTATCCCAAAGCATTTGCCTCCCGGCCTCTTCATATTCATCCTTTAACTGAATAATCAAGTGATTATTACTTGGATCGGTATGACAAGTAATACAAGTTGGTTCTCCAGTAACTAATGCCACTTGATGGTGCACACTGGATTCATAGGCTTCTCTTTGCGGGTGATCCGGACCCATATGACAGTTTTCACAGCCATTTAAGAGACTGCCTGTAACCTGTTGATCCTTTACAGCCAGTTTTTCTGATTTAGGTACTGTAGAATTATGTGCATTATGGCAGCAGGTACAATTGTTGTCAATCTTGGTGTGACAAGCATCGCAACCCTGAGTCTTCATTGCAGGCCATGCATCTAACAATTTATACCTGGCGTTTCCTTGAGAATAATTGGTTGCCACTACGTGGCGTGTTTGTGAGTAGCCTTCTAACTGCTCCTCATGACAAGCACCGCAGGTTTCCATGGGAACCTTTTGGAAATTGCCATATGCCAAATCTTCATCCTTAAGTATTTCTGTACCATGACAACTGGCACAGCTCACACCGTTTTGACCATGAGGGCTATCTTTCCAAATCTGGTATTTCATCGGCATTTTATCTTTGTAATAATTTTCAAAGGCAATTACATCTGCCTTAGTAGCACCTTGGGGTATCTCCAGCTTTGCACTGGTTGATGATGTCCCAATAAGGACAAGCCCGCCAACTACCAAGACGATTACTACAGCCCAAAGGACTATATTTCTTTTACTTTTTCCACTCACCTTTTGTCTCCCTCCTCGGTTTTAGTCTGGGGACGA
>CAZCQT010000261.1:0-3183 GCA_964500905.1 uncultured Moorellales bacterium | reverse complement strand
ATTGGCTTGCTCAAGAGGACGAGGAAATGTTTGTGGAAGAATTCGAGAGAATTTTCCCAGAACAAAATTTCTATATTAGTGCAGACGATAAACTGGTGATAGTGTTTGATAAATACGATGTGGCTCCCGGATATATGGGTAATCCCAAATTTGAGATTCCCACAGAGGTTTTGGCTGATTTGCTGGTCAGTAATGAGTATATAAAATAAAAACAATAACAGGAGCTTTGATTGCCGTCAAAGCTCCTGTTATTGTCTTCCCAGTTAATCTGGCAATTCTATTCCCACCATTTTCATTAGGTATTTGGCGTTAGTGGTTTCCGAACGCCCGGGGCGGATTTTGTAATCAAATTTGATCTCATTATTTACATAGCTTTCGGTAAAATGATAGTTTTTGATATTAATACTTTTTTCTTTTTCCAGCTCACAGAGTTCAAAATCGTGAGTAGAAATTAAGCCGACAATCCAATCCTTCCCCAAGGTTTTCAAAACTGTTTTCGCCCCCAGAATTCTATCCCTAGAATTTGTTCCCCTGAAAATTTCATCAATCAAGAATAGCATGGGTTTTTTTGTTTGGGAATAGTCGATGATCTTCTTTATGCGCAATAACTCAGCGTAAAATGTTGATATTCCGCTATTCAAATCATCCTCAATCCGCATTGATGTAAAAATATCCATCACAGCGGTTTGGAGTTGCTTGGCGCAAACAGGGGCCCCGGCATAGGCCAAAACAAGGTTTACACCTAAGGTTCTCAACAAGGTTGTTTTGCCCGACATGTTTGAACCGGTGATCACGCATAAGTTATTTTTAATAGAAAAATTGTTGCAAATTCTCTTGTCTTGGGTTATTAAAGGGTGTCCAAATCCTTCTGCAACGAATTTCATCTCACCTGTGGCAAATTCCGGATAGGTCCAATTCTGATTTACTCTCTGTATCACAGCTAAACTGGAGAGGGCCTCAAAAGCACCTACAACTTTAAACCATTTTTTTATTGATTTTCCGTACTTATTCTTCCACTTTTCCATAGCAAATAGACAATGGTAATCCCAAAGTAATGTTGAATTCAAAACGATATGAAGGGCACTATAACGTACATCAACTGCATTTGCAATTTTCCCCAGTTTCTTAATTTGAGAAGCAGCGGATTCATTCCCATGGAACAAATTTGAACGTAACTGGAGCAGATATTCATTACTAAAATTTTCTTTTTCAATAGCCTCAATCAAATTACCAATAGCCTCGATGCTTTCCTTGGTTGAGTGAACTGTATTTAAAACAGCAGAAACCCTCCTGCTACCCCCAATTGTTATAACCAGCTGGATGAGAAGTAAAGATAGGGGTACCTGAGGCAGAATTGGAAACTTTAATAAAAATAAAATCCCTGATAAAACTGTAAAAAAAGGCAGCAAATAAAATATACTTTTTATCCAATTACTTTTAAACAACTTGTCGACACTTTCTAAATGTAACAGAAATTTTTGGGGGTCTTCCCCAACTCCTTCCGCAAGCATACCCTCGCATTCCAGTTGTTGACAAAAGTCAAAGCCTTCCCCCAGCTCCCTAACCGCCTTCTGGCGTTTTTTTATTAAACTTATTTCTTTTTCCGGGTCGCCTAAAAGGTCTCCCAGCATCTTCTTGCCATAATAGGTTTTCCCAAGATTCAGCCATTGAAAGAGTGACTTTGGTCCAAATATATTCAAATCATCAGTATAGGGGTGGTCTAGGTTGACAAATAGATTACCGGCTTCCTCAAACCTTGTCCAAGCTCCCTTAACCCTATCTACATATCTTTGGTTAATATCAATTTTGCATTTGGTCCTTTTTAAAGCTACTTGGGTTTGGCGGTGCTTGATAACTAAAAAACTAAATAAGATTATCGCCGCTATTGAGATACCAAAACCTAATCCCTTATATCCCTGAACAAAAAGCGTTATAGCACCGGCAATGGCAGTTAAGGAAAAAAACAAGCGCAGGTTGCTGATTTTGTTGGATAATTGCTCTTGCTTTTTTGCTAACACGTTTAAGTGTTTTATATTCTCTTCAAAATTCTTTTCCATTGATATAGCTATGTTCCTCATCTCCTTTTTGCCTACCACATCCTACCTATTATAACACAAATTTAAGTATTTCTTTCTTTTTCCCAGTCCTTACCCTATAATCAAAAGGGAGATTATTTAGGAGTGGATACAATGGATTGGCTAAATAAAATCTTACAAGGGGATTGCATTAAAATAATGGAAGAAGTACTGCCGGCAAAAACAGCGGACATAATTTTTGCCGATCCACCATACAATCTGCAGTTGGAGGGGGATCTGTTTCGTCCAAATGAAACTAAGGTGAATGGGGTGGATGATTCCTGGGATAAATTTTCTTCATTGAAGCATTATGATGATTTCACCGAGGCTTGGCTTAGAGCTGCCAGACGGGTTTTGAAGGGTGACGGCACTATTTGGGTTATAGGCAGCTATCACAATATTTATCGTATAGGTAAAATCATGAGCGATTTAGGTTTTTGGATTCTAAATGATATTTGTTGGATTAAAAGCAACCCCATGCCTAATTTTAGGGGGGTTAGATTTACAAATGCCCACGAAACCATCATTTGGGCAAAAAAAGCTAAGGAGCAGACTAAATATACTTTTAATTATCAATCTATGAAAACATATAATGAAGATAAGCAGATGAGAAGCGATTGGTACATACCCATTTGCACCGGAAGTGAGAGGATTAGGGTTGGGGAGGCTAAGGCCCATTCCACCCAAAAGCCGGAAGCATTATTAAGAAGGGTGATTTTAGCCTCCACGCTAGTGGGGGACACTGTACTTGACCCCTTTTTTGGCACAGGCACTACCGGTGCGGTAGCCAAAAAGCTGGGTAGAAATTTTATCGGTATTGAAAAGGAAGCCAATTATTTAGAAATAGCAAAAGCAAGGGTTGCCGAAGTGAGTGATAATCCACCGCCAAAGGATCTCCTGCAAAACATGGAAAAAAGAAGCTTACCAAAGGTACCCTTTAGTGCTTTATTGGAAGCAGGTTATCTCCATGTAGGGGATTTTATTTATTCTAAAAACCTAAAACAAAAAGCTCGCATTTGTGCAGACGGTTCTTTGATAGCCAGCCATTTAAGGGGCTCCATCCACCAAATAGGAGCCAAGCTACAAAACAAAAAGACCTGTAATGGTT
>CAZCQT010000260.1:0-3198 GCA_964500905.1 uncultured Moorellales bacterium | reverse complement strand
TTGCCCGGTGGTTGATTTTTTTGTGTGTACCTGTTTTAGCCTACCTGAGTTGTCAGGAAAATGGGTAGAGTCATTTGCTCGATTTGATCCTGCAATTCTTCGATTTCATCCATGTGACGGTCCTCATCGTTGAGAATCTGTACTAGGATATCCCTTGTGGCGTGATCATTTAACTCGCCTGCCAAAGCAATGGCATCATTATACGCTTTAATGGCCCCAAGCTCAGCAACGCGATCGTTTTCTACCTGTGCGGGTACCTCTTTACCAATTAGGATATTGCTTAGGCTGGAGACAATGGGGGTGCCGCCCAAGAACAGTATTCTCCCAATTAACTTTTCGGCATGTTTCATTTCATCAATAGCACGCTTTTCCAGTTTTTCGTGGAGCTTACCATAACCCCAATCCTCGCACATTTCAGCATGTACAATGTACTGGTTGATTGCAGCCAACTCATCGGCTAACAATGAATTTAAAGTTTCAATTAATTTAGAATCACCCTTCATAATAAAAACCCCTTTCTATATATTTAATTTACATGGGCCGGTTAAAATATTCCCATTTTGCCGAAGGTTGCGACGAAATGGTACACTTTGCAGTCATAAGAACACCCGGTAGTTTGCGAAACACCCCCCGTTTCATAAAATTACCGCTTTGCAAAGTCTTATCCAACCCTTGTTTACTACAGATAAACCATATCCAAGATCGGATTGATAACTGTGTAACCATATTGTAGCATTACTAAGCATTGCAATCAACCAGGAAATATTCATCAATTTTGCTATTGCCTGCTTTACTTGTTTGTGAATTTGTAATATATATAGATTGGGTCGTTTCACAATTAACGATTAAACAAATTTAGGAGGTATCACTATGAATAATAAAAAAATACCGCCATCCATAGATGATTGGTTAAAGGAAGCGAAGGCAGACCCATTGGCCCTACAGGAGGGGATGTTCCTGATCCATAACGGTGTCGTTCGCCAAACGTCTAAAGCCAAAGTCCGTCAAGGGCTTGATGATGGTAAATTGGTAACAGGAATGGAATTTACTTATGACAGTGCGAAGGTGGATAAAGTAATTGCCGAAACCTACAAAATGCCCGGCATTTTTCATGTGAGGGTCTGGCTTAATGAGGGGCAGTTGGATGTTGGTGATGACGTAATGTATACCATGGTGGGCGGCGATATTAGGCCCCATGTTATAGAAGCCCTTCAGTTCTTGGTTGGAAAAATTAAAACAGAGTGTGTTACTGAGGTGGAAAAGAAGGACTAAAAACAAGTGGGCACCCTTAACCGGGTGCCCATCATTTATTTTTTCTCTCGTTTACGCTGCCGCCATCTCCATAGAAAAATAAAAACTGGAATACCTACAACCAAGAAGGGTAATAGCCAGATTGTGGTTTTAAGCAACCAAACCGCAAGATTAACAAAGGAACCGATTCCGTCCTGAAAGCTGTACAGGATTTCCCCGCTAAAATTTTTGGTTTCAGCTTGGGTGGGAATATACTTGGTTCTTAAACTAATGTTCACGGTGGAAAGAGAGATTCTGTTGTCCAAGTATTTAAGTCTGCCGGTAATCTTTTCAATTTCGCCTCGAATCCGGGCTAATTCGTTTTCTACTTTTAGCAATTCATCGACATTATTAGCTTTTTTTAACATCTCTTGGAGGCGTTCTTCCTGTATTACCAAGGTTTTTTGCCGGGCAGATAAATCAATATATTCTTCGGTGACATCGGTGGTGTAAATAAGGCAACGAGGCACCTCTCCTAAGCCCTTCAAATCATTAATGAATTCGTCAAAGCTTTTAGCAGGAACTCTCACAACCATATCCGTGTTACTAGTATCTTTACTGGTATAGGTATTGGTGTTTTGTACCATTCCCTGATACTTTGTCACAAGCTTTAAAACCTCGGTTTCTGCTTGGGTGTTGCTTTGCACTGTGATGGAAATTTCCCCATTTTTGATGATTTTCTGTTCCATGGCAGACAGATCCAGGTCTATATCGTTCGCCGAATCCTGATTGTCATATTCTGGGGCCATCGCATTTTGGGAGGACTCTGCCCTGTTTGCTGAGTCGGCTGGTCTTGGTACTATACTTTTGCTACCGCAGCCAAAACTTATCAGTAGAATCAGCATCAAGATAAGAGCCAGTAGCTTTTTATTCAAGTGATTCACCTCCGAGTTTATTATATATATAAAGACGAGATCTGGTAAAATTTTGTTCCAAGACCAAGCGTGCAAAAAATCATTGATACAGTTAGTAGGTAATGTATATTGTGCAGAGCAATATCTGTGTAAGTATAAACTTTTTTATATGGCCTTTAAGCTAACTTTCTTGATTAATGAAATAAATTCCTGCTTGTTAGGATTTGTTTAAAAATTATGCTTGACAAAACACACTTTTAGTTATATGGTTGGTTGCGGGAGTAACCAACTGATGAACTGAGGTGAGATATTTGCTGGATCCAAGTTCGGATAAGTCAATTTATGTGCAGATTGCAGAAATAATAGAAAACGAGATTCTTTTAGGGAATCTAAAGGAAGAGGAGCAGGCTCCTTCTACCAATCAGTTTGCCAAGGTTTATCAGATAAACCCTGCAACCGCCCGGAAGGGGTTAAATATCCTCGTAGATGAAGGCATCCTTTATAAAAGGAGGGGCTTGGGTATGTTTGTGGGGGAAGGGGCCAAGAAAAAAATTATCAAGAAGAGACAATCTTTATTTTTAAAAGAAACTTTGCCAGAGGTCCTGAGGGAAGCAAATAGATTGGAAATCACAGTGGATGAGCTTGTTGGCTATATAAAAGAATTGCGGGGAGGGGTTTAATCGTGCTTTCAATTGAAAATTTAAATAAATCCTTTGGCAGAACAAAGGTGCTTGCGGATATTAATCTTAACCTTGAGGAAAACAAAATCTATGGGTTACTGGGTAGAAATGGGGTAGGAAAGACTACCTTATTAAAATTAATATCAAGCCAACTATTAAGAAACAGCGGAGAAATAAAGCTTGATGGAGAGGAAGTTTTTGAGAATTCACACGCCCTGGAACAAATCTGTTTAGCTAAGGATTTGCCTACATCAATTAAGGAGAAAAAGGTTAAAGAAATACTGGCCTGGGCCCGCATCCTTTATAGGAATTGGGATGAGGAGTATAAGAACTACTTGGTGAAAGAGTTTAATTTAAACACAAGGAAGAAGCTT
>CAZCQT010000259.1:0-3214 GCA_964500905.1 uncultured Moorellales bacterium | reverse complement strand
TCCCGGGTATTTTAAACCTTTGGATTGCCATTCTGGCCGATACCGGTGCGACTCTAATAGTAATAGCCAACGGAATGCGGTTGTTAAGGGTAAAAAATTAAAAAAATAAAGCAAAAGCGGTGAATTGGTCCTTCCGATTTACCATTTTTGCTTTATTACCTTTCGTTTGCTACTATCCATAATATTCCCCGGCTTACCCCTAGTTTTAATTGCACATTACGCTTTTATATAAAGCCTGTATTTGCTTGCCCGGCTCAATCCCCAGCTCGGCTTTAAAAATGTCCCGCACAAGCTGATAATGGGTAATAAAGGCCACTTGATCCCCTTTGACAAAAAAACATTTTAAAAGGAGCTCGTGGGCGGCTTCATCTAAGGGAGATTTGTTTAGAATTTCGCGGAGAATTTTTTCCGCCGCCGTGTAATTATTTCTCTGTATATAGTAGATTGCGATGGAAGTTGCTAGTTTGTAATATTTTTTAAAATATTCTTCTTTTTGTGGCAGGGACCACAAGTAATCATTATCCTCTAGGTAACCGCCCTGATATAATAAAAGAATTTTTTCATATTTTTCTATTGTATCTTCCTCAATAGGTGGAGAGCAAGCCATTTGAGAATCGAAGTCGGCAGTATCAATATATACATTGGGGAGACTCATCCAATAGCAACCATTGGTAAAACTAAGATCAAAATTTATTCCGGCCATTGATAAAATCTTTTTGGCCTTATATATGGTGGTATGAAGCTGAATATCTACCTTTTCCCGATCATATTCAGGCCAGAGAGCCTCGCAGATTTTCCACTTGGGAACTTCCTTTTCCAAATTTTGCAGCATAAAAGCGACAAGTTCTTCCGTTTTGGAGGTGCGCCATTTTACTGGTTTATCACCCGTTGTTCCGTATACGGAAAATTTTCCGAAGCAAAAAATCCGGCCGTTGCCCGGAAGCTTATGACCGGAATCCGCCAATCGGCCTTTTCTTTTGCTGAGGCGAGCAATCGTTTGCTCAATCTCTTGATAAGATAATGGTTTTAGCAGGTAGTCTAAAGCGTTGACCCGAAAGGCTTCTAGGGCATATTGATCGTATGCGGTTACAAAAATGATTTCAATATCACTGTCAATTGCTAGGACATTTTCAGCTAGTTCCAGACCATTTGTTTCGGGCATTTCAATATCTAGAAAAGCAACATCTGGCTTGATTTTTTTAAGTCTAGCCAAGGCATCCGACCCTCGGAGAAAACTGTCAACCACTGTTACCTGTTTTGTTCTTTCCAACAATATCTTCAGGACAGTGATGGCCGGTTTTTCATTATCTACAATAATTGCTTTTAACATAATATTACTCCTCTCAAAAAAATATTAGCAATATTTTGCCGGTATATTAAACGATACCGTTGTCCCTTGGCCTTTCATGCTTTGAATATCAATTTGTGCATCGTTCCAACCTTTAAGGCGTCTAATGACATTAATAAAGCCAACTCCTTTGTCTATTGAATCGACGTTTTTTAATTTATCGAGCTCCTCCGCCGACATTCCTACCCCTGTATCGGTGACTTTTATAATAATAGCTCCTTCACTCTTTTTTGCCGCTATAAAGACAGTTCCCCCGGAAACCTTTTTTAACAAGCCGTGTTTGATTGCGTTTTCTACTAAAGGCTGAATACAAAAGGAGGGTATTTCCATTCCCAAGAGTTCGTGGTCAATATCGTATTCTACGTTAACTAGCTCGTCAAAACGCGCTTTTTCTATTTCAACATAGGCCTTTACCAACTCAAGTTCTTTTTCTAACGGAACCAGCATTAATTTATGATTAACATCAAATATGAGTCTTAAATATTTGCTGAAACTAACAAGCAAGTTCGCCGCCTTTTCGCCGTCCGTGTGGCAAAACGATACCACGGTGTTAATTGCGTTATATAAAAAGTGGGGCTTTATCTGTGCCTGGAAAAAGGCAAGCTCAGCATTCATTGCTTCTTCATTGGAGATCATCACTGCCCTAAGATTATCATGACCATATTGAATTAAAACCTTGGCCAGCAGATACGAACTGGTGAACATGGAGCAGGCGACAAAAATCTCCATTAGCATATCACTGTTTAATTTACCTGCCAAGTAGACCTTGATCCCAACTAGTAGAACGGCAGTTACGCTCATAGAAAATGTCCAACGGGTTATTTTTACATTGGAAAAAATAGTGGAAATAAAAATCGGAAGTACGAAAGAGGATAACAAAGCCTTTGAAACAATATGAGTTATGGAAAGGTAAAGAGAAAAGACTATGAAAAGTGAAATAGATAAATATTCCTTAGCCGCAAGTGAAAATCTGTCGGAGCGAATAAAAATTTCGATCAATGAGTTTAAAAAGAAAAAACCTATCGCAGGTAAAATGATATAATTCCGCAAATAAATTTCGGGTGGAGAAACAAGAACGTTCTTCGCCACAAGATACCAGAACACATGCGCCAGAATCATAAGGGCAGCTGTGATATGACCGACATTCACAATATAACGGCACCATTTATTTAAATCCGCAGGTGATTTTTGTCTGGTATTCACGTTTCATATCCTTTCTTAAATTAATACGGAGACAGCCCGTTTATTGCGCAAAGGCTCCGGCATTTTCACCTTCAATTTTACAATAAAAAACATCTTACTCAATATGCCGTTATAGTTTCTTTAAAAAACGATATTTTAAAATAATATGTGATTCTATTTACATTTTGTATGATTTTCTTGGAAATGTCCAGAAAATGTTCAGAGCACCTTGTTACTATGACAATAAATATGTCTCAAAATGATTATAAAGGAGAAAAAATGACTAGCAACTTCCGTAGCTTTGAATGGGACGATATTGGAGATATTGGAAAAGGGCGGCCTGTCCTGGGAAACGGTATGTCTGTTGCTGTTTACAGGATGTTTCACTATTCCCTTCGTAGCACCCTAGAGGGAATTCATGGAAAAGAAACTGTTAATCACATTTTGGTGAAATCCGGGCAAGTAGCCGGAAAAGAGTTCTGCCGATGTGTGCTAGACATCAACTTAGGGTCTGCAGATTTTTTTCGTTTACTTGGGCAAAAGATGGCCGAACTGGGGATTGGATTTGCCGGTTTCATCTTGTTGGTATTTAGACCGGTATTTCAAATAAACATAGCTGCCTATTGGCAAAGGAGGGGACGGATACGGAAGGGATCAAAAGAAAAACTAATTCAGTTGCTTTGG
>CAZCQT010000258.1:0-3218 GCA_964500905.1 uncultured Moorellales bacterium | reverse complement strand
AGGCGGCAAAATGCCTTTTTTTGAAAGGTAGTTTTTTTGTTTTTCTTGTTATTCAAGCAGGTAAGTGGTTAAACGAAAGCGAATTCTTTTTTATATTTTATTATAAGGAGCTGCCCTATGAAACCAGTTACGAAGAAATCCCTACTTTACTTTATGATACTTATGCTATTAACCTTGATTCTTTTTGGTTGCACAAATAAAACCGATCCCGAAGGAAACCCGCCGGAAGAGCCCCTACCCTTGGAAGAACAATTGGAACCCGAGCAGGAACCGGAATCTGAGCCTGAACCACCCACAGAGCCAAATCCTCTGACAGGGGAACCTTTAGGAGATAACAGGTATTTAATAGCCATCATGGTTAATAATGCACCTAAGGCACGTCCCCAAACAGGGTTGATTAATGCAGATCTAGTCTATGAAATGGAAATGGAAGGCGGCCTAACGCGGTTTTTAGCTTTTTATTATGGTAATTTGCCGGAGGATGTAGGCTCTGTTCGCAGTGCAAGGCCTTATCCGCTGATGTTGGCCAAGGAATGGGATGCCTATTACGCCCATGTAGGGGGATCAGTTGATGCTTATGCGAAGATTAAAGAATGGAGTATTAAAGCAATTGATGATATGAAAGGGCACCCGGGCTTTTGGGTAAATCCAAAAGAGGTGCGGCCCCATAATACCTATTTAAACCTCAAAAGAGCACTAATGGGCAAAAAGGATAATGGTGTGTTTCATGATTGGGTTTTTGAAAAACCCACTGACGAGTCCCCCGATTATCGTGAAATTCGTTTTTCTTATGACCAGTTCACCAAACCCAGTTATGTATTTTCTGAAGAAGATAATTTATATTGGCGTTTTATTAATGGTGAACCGCATCTGGATTTTGTCACGGAAGAGCAAATAAAAACACGTAATCTAGTAGTTCAATATGCGAAGCATAAAAATTTAAATGATAAGGATCAGCACATTGAGATAAATTTAGTGGGAGAAGGAAAAGCAGAGTATTTTTTAGGTGGTAAATATCAAGAAGGCACTTGGAGGAAAAAGGATTACAAAGCTCCCACGGAATATTTAGACAAGAATGGCAAGCCGATTGTTTTTGTGGAAGGAAAGACTTGGGTACAAGTGGTAAGGGATGATAGAGAGGTTAAAAAGCAGTGATTAAAGGGGAGGGGTTTAGCCCTCCCTTTTAGTAGAAAGCTGAGGCTTCGCTACCCCCGTCACCCTGAACGAAGTGAAGGGTCTCATGCAGAACCACATGCAAACCACTACTTGTCCAGTTGCTACTTACGGTTATGATGGGAAACCTTTTTGGGTATTTCTTTGGGGTCTTTTTGCATGAATACATGCATGAGATCCTTCATTCCGCTTCGCTCCATTCAGGATGACGTACAGGTGGGGCTTCGCTGTATTCAGGGTGACGTACAGGTGAGGCTTCGCTGTATTCAGGGTGACATACAGGTGAGGCTTCGCTGTATTCAGGATGACGTATAAGTGGGTGTCCGCTACCCCCGTCACCCTGAACGAAGTGAAGGGTCTCATGCAGAACCACATGCAAACCACTGCTGACCACTGCTCAATCACTACTTGTCTACCGTTTGTCCACCGCTTAACCATCGCATGACGACCGCTTGGCCATCGCTTGACCACCGCCTAACCAGCGCCTCTTTGCCCTACCTCCATTCCAACCCCAATTGAAATGCCCTTAAGTTTACATCCAAAAATTTTGCCGGCACCAAATTCTGCAACACCTTTTGCCAGGTTTCTTGGGGGATGTCCATGGTCTTAGCCAGTACTCCCAAAAGAACCACATTAGTTGTTTTGGCGTTACCCGCTTCCTTAGCCAGATCCAGTGCGGGAATCAAGGTAACTTCCCCATGGGATTTAAGTTGTTCCAGCACATTTTCAGGATAAGGTACCTTTCCCATAATTACAGGCATGGGATCTATCTCTTGATCGTTGACTATTATTTTACCGCCTTTTTTTAGATAAGGCAGCCAGCGAAGTGCTTCTACCTTTTCAAAGGCTAAAATTATATCCGCTTGTCCCAATTGAATAATAGGCGAATATACCTTTTCTCCGTAACGCACTTGAGTTACTACATTACCTCCCCTTTGGGACATACCATGAATCTCCGCTACCTTGACCTCCTGCCCCAAGCTTAAGGCGACTTGACCAAGAACCTTACTAGCCAAAATAGTACCCTGACCGCCAACACCTACCAATAAAATATTAGTTACCTTAGACAATTAAACCACCTACTTTCCGAAGGGCATCAAATTTACATACCTGGACACATTGACCGCAATTATTACATAGAGTTGTATCCAAGGTAGGCTTTTCTGTTTTAAAAACTAAAGCAGGGCAACCCAGTCTTTTGCAACGGCCACACTCGGTACAATTTTCTTCAATAAAAATCACAGGCCCACCGGTGGGCTGCTGTCCCTTCAGTAAAACACATGGTCTTTTAAAGATAATCACAGAGGCCTCTTCAGCTGCTGTTTCCTCTCTTAAAACCTTTTCAACGTTTTTTAAATTATAGGGATCAACCACTTGAACTCTTTTAACACCAAGGGAACGCACCAATTGCTCCAAGTCCACCTTGGGAGCTACTTCCCGCTCCACTGTATAACCTGTGCCGGGGTTTTCCTGATGACCGGTCATGGCAGTTGTGCTATTGTCCATTATAATAGTGGTAAAAGTGCCTCCATTGTAGACCACATCTAATAAACCGGTAATACCGGAATGAAGAAAGGTTGAATCACCAATGATGGCCACCAGCTTTCTAGCAAATTCCTTACCCCTGGCCTTTTCCATTCCCAAGGCGGCACTGATGCTGGCCCCCATGCAAATGCAGGTATCCATGGCGGACAAGGGTGCCGGTGCTCCTAATGTATAACAACCTATATCACCTGAAACCACCAGCTTTAGCCTGTTAAGCACATAAAAAACTCCCCGATGAGCACAACCCGGGCAAAGAACCGGAGGGCGGACAGGTACATCCACCAAGACTTCACTCTGCGATTCCTCCCCGGAAAGCTTCGCTTTAATAATTTCAGGGGAAAGCTCGCCCAGCTTGGAAAACAGATCCTTGCCTATTACATCATAGCCCCAGGATTTGATTTGCTCTTCCAAAAAGGGGTCCAATTCCTCTATAACATAGGCCCGATCTACCTGCTTTATAAAATTGCCGATTAACTCCTTAGGCAAAGGATAAGTCATGC
>CAZCQT010000257.1:0-3242 GCA_964500905.1 uncultured Moorellales bacterium | reverse complement strand
TTGTCGCCCTAAGGGCGACTTTTTTGGGTAATTGCCAAGCGGGGCAGGGTTGACTCTCAAATCGGTTTTGTATGCTTGGAGTCCTTCTAGCAAATCAGTTGTGCAGCGGAATTTTACTTATTCCTCCCTTTGGTTAATACCTCTAAGGACGCCGGCCTCATTTGTCAGTTGGCCTTCGGTCACCGGAAACTGTATGGCACGCTCATTAATTGTTTCAAAAAATCCTTTAGGGCTATCATTAACTTCACCTTTTAGTTTGTTAAGAACTCTTCTTTTCTCATCGGTATTTAGCTTGTCAATTAATTCAATTACCTTCTCCACATTGCTGGCCATTTTGAATACCACCTTTTTAAATTAATAATTCTGTGTTATAAAATAATCTTCCCGGAATCCTTTGTTTTTATTAATTGGTTTTTGCATATTAATGTTGAACATTAACGTCAAAGTTGTTAAGCTTGTCATTGTGTTTTTCGAAAACTATATGTACAATAAGCTTGAACTGGTGGATAATATGGCGAATATTAAACCTGTTTTAGGCTTGTGAAGTTATGATGAAAATTTACGCGGTGTGATGCCTGGGATTACCCTTATTAAATTATCAGGTAATAAATGGTGGCCCGGTATTACATATTGGCAGGGGGACAGCATGGATATATCAACCTTATTAAAAAATCATTTCGGCTATGATGGGTTTAAACGTGGTCAGCAAAAGTTAATTGAGGGAACTTTGGCGGGGAAGGATGTTTTGGGTATCATGCCCACAGGGGGAGGAAAATCTCTTTGTTATCAGCTTCCGGCTACCCTGCTTGATGGTATCACAATTGTTATCTCACCTTTAATTTCTTTGATGAAGGATCAGGTTGATTCCTTGAAAGAAATAGGTATTACGGGAACCTTCATCAACAGTACCTTGAGCCAAACTGAGCTGACCATAAAGGTGAGGGAGATTAAAGCCAATAAATACAAAATTGTCTATGTTGCTCCGGAAAGGCTTAACACCCAGTTGTTTCAAGATTTGGCTAAGCAAATTCGAATAGCTGCCGTGGCCATTGATGAGGCCCATTGTATAAGTCAGTGGGGTCATGATTTCAGACCAAGTTATTTGGAAATCCCCAAATTTATCAAAGCCTTAGGCAAAAGACCGGCGGTATCTGCCTACACCGCTACTGCCACTAGGGAAGTAACAGCAGAAATACAGCAGTTAATAGGTCTTAGGAAGCCTTTGATTTCTATAGTTGGCTTCGACAGGCCCAACTTATTTTATCAGGTAATCAAGCCCAAAAATAAATTTAAGTATCTTTTAGATTATCTGGAGCATAGTTTTAAATCTGATTCCGGAATAATCTACTGTGCTACCAGAAAAACCGTGGAATTACTTGCCGATAGGCTCCAAGAAAAGGGCATTAGTGCTGTGGCCTATCACGCTGGTATGGATGATGACATCCGCAGCAGAAATCAAGAGGATTTTATTTTTAACAGAGTCAGGATAATAGTGGCCACCAATGCTTTTGGTATGGGCATAGACAAGCCGGATGTGAGATTTATCATTCATTACAACATGCCTAAAAATATGGAGTCTTACTATCAGGAAGCGGGTAGGGCAGGCAGAGATGGTGAACCTAGTGATTGCCTCCTTCTATATTCTGCCCAAGACATTGTTAAGCAAAAATATCTAATCCAAAAGAGCAGTCTTTCCCTTCAAAGGGAAAAACTATTGTATGAAAACCTGCAATATTTAATTGATTATTGCAATACAAATGATTGCTTGAGAAACAGCATTTTAAACTACTTTGGAGAGGAGCCGGAAAGGACAAAATGTAGTAACTGCGGCAATTGTTTAAGCGAATCAGAAATGGTTGATATCACCGAAGAGGCTAAAATAATAATTTCTTGTATCTATAGAGCACAGCAAAGATTTGGTGCCACTGTTATTGCTCAAACGGTAAGAGGTTCGAAAAACAGAAGGATTTTAGACTTTGGTTTGGATAAGCTGCCCACCTATGGAATGCTCGAAAAATATACAGAAGCCACCATCAAGGAAATGATTATGGTTTTGGTAGCCATGGATTATATCACCATGACGGCGGATGAATACCCGGTTTTAAAATTAAAAGAAAAAGCAATCTCAATCTTTAAAAATGACATCAAAATACATCACAAAAAAGATTTAATTGAGGCAAGGCAGCTAATTGAAAAGAAATCTAAACTAACTGGAGCCGCCAATGATGAGTATGTCGAAAAGAACTATAGTAGGGAATTGTTTGAAGAGCTTAGAAAACTGCGATTAGAAATAGCTCAAAAAAACTCTACCGCCCCTTTTATCATTTTTCATGATTCCAGCTTAAAAGAAATGGCCACCTATTTGCCACGAACAAAAGAAGAATTTCTAACGATTAAGGGAGTAGGTGCAAAAAAATATGAATTGCATGGGGAACAGTTTATAATGCTCATCGAAAAGTTTAATGAAAAAAGTAGGTAGTAACTTTTCCGGTGGAATACTTTAAAAGGCTTTGGGAAAAAGAAATAAGCCCATTTAATAATTGGCTAATAAATATTGTCGCAAAAGGTTCAAGACTGGATAATTTATAGGGGGCCAAGCAAATTATAAAGTAGAGTTTTGAATTGTTTTAGATTGAAATTATCTTTTAAGGAGGCGATTAGTTGTTTGAGATAGGAATTTTGGTGGGCAGTTTAAGAAAAGAATCCTACAATCTGAAAATAGCCAAGTATCTTATAAAGCATTATAGTGATAAGGCCAATTTTGAAATTATTGATATGAAGAATTTTCCATTGTTCAATGAGGATCTGGAAGAAAATGTACCGGAGGCGGTTTTAGCAGCTCGTGGACAAATTAAAAATAAGCATGGAATAATAATTATATCTCCGGAATACAATTACTCTATTTCCAGCGTTTTAAAAAATGCCTTGGATTGGTTTTCAAGAGATGATTTTGTGATGAGAAAAAAGCCCTACATAATGATGGGTGCATCCAGCGGAACCATTGGTACTGCCAGAATGCAAGGGCATCTTATGCAGGTTTTAAATTCCTATGCTTTTCAAATGTATAGCATGTCCGGTAATGAATTTCTATTTGCCAGAATACAGGACAATATGGATGAGGATGGCAATATAACCAACGAAGGCACAATCAAAAGGTTGAATAAAAAAATTGATGACTTTTTGAAATTTGTTAAAGTAATAAATGATAGCCAAACAAAATAGTGAGCGGCAATACATCATCA
>CAZCQT010000256.1:0-3246 GCA_964500905.1 uncultured Moorellales bacterium | reverse complement strand
ATTTTGGCGGAGCCCGGTGCGGCTGTAAGGGCCACCTTGGGAGGAAAGGTAAGCAAGGTGGGGCAGGATCCCAACCTGGGCCGAATTATAGAAATTCAGCATGATAACAGCATAACCAGTTTATATGGTAACTTGAAGGAAATCTTGGTGGCGGAGGGACAAGAGGTAAAGCAGGGTGAGCTCCTGGGGAAGGCCGGAGGAAAAGCCATCAGTCACCCCAATACAATTCACTTTGAGATAAGAGAAAAAGGTATTCCCATAGATCCCCTGCTTAAAATGGCAGATGTAAAAACCAGCATTTAAAAGCAGGTGAAAGTATGAAATGCGGCAAGATATTTGGTCTTAAGATCATTATTAACGATTATTTTCTGCTGCTGCTATTTGCTTATGCCCTTTTGGGAGTTTTGGAGCAAACCTTGCTCCTCTTTTTTTTGGTGCTTTGCCACGAGTTTAGCCACCTCTTAGTTGCTTCTCATCTGGGTATCAAGGCAAGGGAAGTAGAGCTTTTTCCCTTTGGAGGAGTTGCCCGCCTTGAAGGTATGTTGGAAACCTCCCCTAAGACAGAATTTTTAGTAGCAATTGCAGGGCCCTTAAGTAATTATCTGATTTTTGGAATAACATACTTTGTTTGGCCCGGTATCCTTGAAAAAGAACTGGGAATTTTTTTTCTGGAGGCAAATTTAATGCTGGCAACATTCAATTTGCTGCCGGCATTTCCCTTAGATGGCGGTCGTATGTTAAGGGCTTTTCTGGCAAAGAGAATTGGTTTTTATCGGGCAACTGCCTTCGGTCTTAAATTAAGTAAGATTCTTGCTATTTGCTTAGGTCTTTGGGGCATAGTTGGCCTTTACCTCGGAACGAGCAATTTGCATGGGATCTTTTTGTCAATTTTTTTGTTTGGAACAGCAAAAAAGGAAGAAGACAATTTTATTTATTTATTTCTACGTTATTTGCTCCGCAAAGGGGAAGAATTAAAAAGGAAAGGTCTCCTGCCTTTAAAACAATTCATTACTACTAAGGGAGTATCTTTAGGGGAAGTAGCCCGCCAATTTACACCGGGATACTACCATTTGGTATTGGTAGTTGAAGGATCCGGTAAGGACTTTTATACTGTGACGGAGCATCAAATAGTCGAGGGACTGCTAAAATGCGGGAAGGATTGTCCTATTGGCAGATTAACTTTATAGTTTGGCAGGAAAGTTAATTTTAACTGTAGAATAGCTTTTAGTTAGTGATATTAGTCCTAAAATGGGGTTTAATTAGAAAAGGTTAATCCAAGAAAGCAATTTGTTTGCTCAAGGAGGAATAGAATGCGGCAAATTATTGAAAATCAAATACTGACTCAAATACAAAAGCCGGCACGTTATTTAGGCACCGAATGGAACGCCGTTCAGAAGGACTGGGGTAGTATTCCGTTAAAAATGGTTTTTGCTTTTCCTGATATTTATGAAATAGGTATGTCCCATTTGGGGTTGCAAATATTATATGGTTTAGTAAATGCCAGAGAGGATGCACTACTGGAGCGGGTCTTTGCACCAGGGGAAGATTTAGAAGCTTTATTAAGAGAAAAAGGAATCCCTTTGTTTTCGCTGGAATCCTTTAGCCCCATACTAAATTTTGATTTAGTTGGTTTTACATTGCAATATGAGATGAGCTTCACTAATATCCTGAACATGTTGGATTTAGCGGGGATTCCCATTAGGGCAATCGACAGGGAAGATCTTCACCCCATTATTCTTGGAGGTGGCCCCTCCGCTGTTAACCCCGAACCGATAGCCCCTTTTTTCGATTTGATTTTGATTGGGGATGGCGAGGAGGCTTTACCTCAGCTTTTGGATTTGGCAAAGGTATGGAAAGAGGAACATGGCAAATTAGACAGGGATGGTTTTTTGTTGGCCGCTACAAAAATTGCGGGTATGTATGTGCCAAAATTTTACCAAGATGAGTATTCTTCCGATGGTAAATTTCTAGCTATTAAGCCTCTGAAAAATCAGGTCCCTCCAAAAATACATCGCCGAATTGTAGCAGATTTGGAAAAAGCTTATTTCCCTGTAAAACCCATTGTACCTTTTATTGAAACCGTTCATGATCGCGGAATGGTAGAGGTTTTAAGAGGTTGCACAAGGGGTTGCAGATTTTGTCAGGCTGGAATTATTTATCGTCCTGTAAGGGAAAGGAGCCCGGAGCTTTTGGCCAAGCAGGCAGGGGACCTGCTATCGGCAACGGGCTATGATGAGCTTTCTTTGACCTCCCTAAGTACTGCAGATTACACTTGTTTAGAACCACTTCTGAAAAGCTTAACGGCACATCCAAAATTTGCGGGAGCGAATATTTCTCTTCCTTCCTTAAGAGCGGATGCTTTCTCTGTTAGTATCGCCAAGGAATTGCAAAAGGGGCGTAAATCAGGGCTAACCTTTGCACCGGAGGCCGGTACCCAAAGATTAAGGGATGTTATTAACAAGGGAGTAAGGGAGGAGGATTTAATGTCAGCCGTGACGGCAGCCTTTGAGGCGGGCTGGACCGGTATCAAGCTTTACTTTATGATGGGTTTGCCTACAGAAACCAAGGAGGATATTGCAGGAATTGCTGATTTGGCCAGCAAGGTTTATCAAGCAGGCTTAGAAGTTAATTGCCGCCACAAAAGAAAAAAAGGGGTAAGAGTATCCATTAGCGTAGCGGCTTATGTCCCGAAAGCTCACACTCCTTTTCAGTGGGAACCTCAGGATTCGCTGGAAGTAATGCAAGAAAAACAACAATATTTAAAAAGCCTGATTAAAAAACCCATAGTTTATACCTACCACGATGCAAAGCTGAGCTTTTTGGAAGCTGTTTTTGCCAAGGGTGATCGCCGCCTGGCGGCTGTTTTGGAAGAGGCTTGGCGAACAGGTTCCAAATTTGATAGCTGGCGGGAACATTTTTTCTATCCCAACTGGTTAGGGGCCTTTGAAAGAATCGGAATTGATCCCCATTTTTACGCTAACCGTTCCTCAGAAACTGATGAGGCTTTGCCCTGGGATCATTTGGATATGGGAGTAAGCAAAAGATTTTTGCTTAGGGAAAGAGCGAAAGCCTTTAGGGCCAAGCTCACTCCCGATTGTCGGGAAGGATATTGTACTGCTTGCGACCTTTGCCCCGATTTTGGAGTAGATTTGGTTTTGAAGGGGGATAAGATTTAATGCTGCTAAGGGTTGCGTACACTGTGGGTGAGGAATTGCGTTTCCTTTCTCACTTGGATTTTTTGCGTTT
>CAZCQT010000255.1:0-3274 GCA_964500905.1 uncultured Moorellales bacterium | reverse complement strand
CGCCCTTGACACGCTTTAAATTTTGCGATGTAGCTTGGTTAAGGGGATAAGCCGTGTTGCACTGATGTGGTAAACTAAAGGTGGACAAATCGAACTTTGAGAGCGATAATATAATGACAGCCTTCGAAGGAGGAACATTCAAATGAGGAAAACATACGATCGTGACACAAAGTTAGTGTACATAGATCAGGTTGAAAACGGTTTAAAGACTGTGCCTGAAGCGGCTCAAGAGCTTGGCGTTTCCGAGGCAACCATTTATAACTGGCGTAAGCAGCTTCGAGATGATCCATTTCACGGACTCCCCGGCAGTGGGCGGCAAAAGCCTGATATTGAGTATCAACGCAAGCTCGAGCGAGAAAACTCTCAGCTTAAAAAGGAACTTGAATTCTTAAAAAAGGCGGCAGCGTATTTTGCAAGCGACCAGAAGAAAAATACGCGCTAATCAAGACTCAACAACTGGTCACAACAAAGCGCGCCTGTGAGCTTTTAGAGGTATCCAGAAGCTCTTTTTATCGTTGGTTACGTAGCCCTAAAACGATAAAACCAGATATCTTAGGGCAAAAAGTTAAGCGAATATTTAAGGCTTCCGGCAGTACCTATGGTACTCGACGTATTAGACAGGCTCTTCAAAATGAGGGGATTACCGCCTCTCGTCCTACTATTGCAGCGAAAATGTGTAAGTATAATCTTATAGCAAAAGCTGCAAGGAAAACAAGGGTTACCACCAATTCAAATCACCGTCTACCAATCGCCAATAACCTTTTGAATCAGCAGTTTGACGTTGATGAGCCGAATCGTGCTTGGGTTTGTGATATCACCTATATTCAAACAACCCAAGGGTGGCTCTATATGGCAATTGTTCTGGATTTGTTCAGTCGGCGAATTGTTGGTTGGGAGGTATCTGCACGAATGAAAAAAGAATTGGTTTGCAGCGCTTTGGAAAAGGCATATCAGAACAGAAAACCTGCACCTGGACTTATCTGTCATTCTGACAGAGGGAGTCAATATTGCAGCCACGAATATCGCCGATTGCTTGAAAGCTACCATATGCAGCAAAGTATGAGTCGCAAGGCACAATGCTTGGATAATGCCTGTGCAGAAACCTTTTTTCATTCCATGAAGGTGGAGGAGTTTTATGGTGTGCCTTTGCGCTCGAAATACCATACAATCAAGGCAATTAGGGAATATATTGAGGTGTTTTACAATCGCAACAGACTGCATTCTACACTTCAATATTTATCGCCATGTGATTTTGAACATAATGCACTACTCTCTAAGTTTATCTTGTCTGCATAAGCTTGACCAGATCATAAGGCCAATAACAAACAAAGCCATTACTATTACAAACCATGTTATTTTCATAGACTTATTCGATATTTTTTGCTCCATTTCATCTTTTCTACGCATTATATACTTCCTTTCCTATAATTTAGAAACCACTACCAAATGTCAAATTCTTTTTACATTTATGATTGGAAGGTTAAATAATAAAGATGATAAACTTGTTCAGAAACCACTTCAAAATCTTGAGTAATAAAAAATATATTTGTTTTTAAATTATAAATATAATAAAAAAACCCGCTTTTTCAAAGCGGGTATATAAAAATATATTAAATCTCTTATATTCAGTTTTTACTTTTAAAATTTAAAACATATTTCTCTTTTGTATTGATTCTTGTACCTATGTTTGTTTAATTGCCATCATACTTTATCTTAGTTTCAATTGCTTTCTTGTTAGCTATTTGCGTAACCATATTCTTAATAGGCGTATATAGGTCTACTGATTGTTCTGGTGTAGATAAACTAATTATTAAAGAATACCTAATTTTTGAATTATATTCCCCTAATCCAGCCCTTTCCTTCCACCATCCGCCTCCTGGGTATACTGCTAAGAAACGATTTTCAGCTAAATTTGCAGCGATATCTTCCCAAATATCAGAATGAATAGAACCAACATTTCGATTGTTTTCACCTAAGAACCATCTTCCACTAGGATCTCCTGTAGATTTTTTCTTATTATATTCCTCATCCCTCATTTTCTTATTTATTCTGGCTAAAAACGTTTCTTTCTCTTCGTTTACATTATTAACATCAAAATAAAATCTACATCCTGGATATCTGTATTTGTCTTCCCATCCAATTTCACCTGGTGAAGGATCTATAAAATATGACAATGTAACCCGCATTTTTACTGGAGTTTCACCTAAGCTAATTAAAACATCTTTAGGCCATGGTATTTCATGCAATGCCATTTCATTTATAAGTATAGAAGAACCTTTCTTTATAAAGGGTTGTATTTCGTTCTCAACTACTAAGTTTACAGAATTACTTGCACTATACAATGCTCTATCTAAATTAGGAACCCCATACCCAACAAGGCGAAGTAATTCTCTTCTTTCTCCTTTGGTGGTATCCTCTAGTTTCTTTTTCTTGAAAATCTGCCTAATCATTGTGCTTGTCCACTCAGCAGAATGGACCATCAACGCCCTTATAGTTTCTGCCCATGCATCTGGATAAAGCTCAGTTATTTTTGCTGCCATATTAGCTGCTTGCGCTGTAGCTGGGCTAGTCATTGTCATAGTAGTAAAATAGTCATCCTTATGATATTCATTACTTGTAGTTAGTAAACTTAAATGATCACATACTGAATACTTTATATCGTTAGATTTCCTATTATATCCCAGGTTACCACCTTCTAAGACTATATCAGGCTTTATTGGCCATTTATGGCTCCATATAAGCGAAGATGAATTAAATGGAGAATAAGAACCAGGTTCTACTAATGGTTTGTATTTGTCAATATAATCATCTCCAGTTAAAGAAGCTTTTTCAGTGTATGCACCAACAGTTAATGCATTCCATGACTGAGCAGGGTCTTCTACTGAATGCAAAGCTACTGCAGTTTCATAGTTATCTACTTCCTCTACCTCACTTTCGCTAGTATTTCCAGCAGAAATAATTATCAATCTAGAATCTGATTCTTCTATTCCATAATTACCTAGAGCTAAATTATCTATAGCTGCAGACCATGATGTAGCTTTTCCATCACCTTTGAACTTTGTTTTATCTTTTTCATCAGCAGCAATATCAAAACCAGCTGTAACAGCCATAGTAACAACTCTTTTATCATTTGGATTAGTAACTTCAGCAAGGGAAATTGCTTCCGATGTTATTGCTCCATATAATTTTGGATCATTTATTATCTTATCATCAAGTATCCTTACAGATTCCAACTTGTGATTAATCTCTAAACTTTCATCACTTTCTAATAATT
>CAZCQT010000254.1:0-3286 GCA_964500905.1 uncultured Moorellales bacterium | reverse complement strand
GTTAACCGACTTTAACAACGACAGCTTACAAACTTTTTTACCTAGCCACCTAAATATTTCTTGAACAGTCCCAATAGGACAAACCCAACCGCAAAAGCCCCCCCTAAAAATCAAAGTAAGCAACACAATGGTGATAAAAATGGCCAGATTTAATGGCTCGATTGGACTCAAGAGAGTCCCCCTAGTTAGATAAGAAAAAAGAGACTCCAAACCACCAAAGGGACAGTAAGCTTCCACATTTGCATCAAAAAAAACCACATGACGAATGTAAACATTAAGAATAAATAATAAAACCAGTCCCTGCGTTACATAACGATAAAATCTACTTTGCCGATACCAACTTTTTTCGGCCTTTGCCAATAATCGCACCTTCCTCCTATTCGAATAAAATCAACTTTCCCCACCTTTTTAAGTAGTAGACACAAAATGCACCTTATACCACATTAAACTATTTAAAAATTGTCTTCCAATAGTTTTCTACCGTTATATGGGAATACCTTTTTTTGTTATCGTTTTTTAAAAAAAGAATTTGAAGAAAAAACTCAAGTTTGTAAAAGCCATTTCGTAGCATAATTAAATAAAATTTACTAAGCAATTGTAACTAGAAAAATTTTTTAAATTTTGGCAGGAGGTGGAAATAAAATATAGAAGAGTTAATTACAATTGTTGGGTATTTAGCTTTAATATGTAAGTAAAGGTCACCACTAACAGTTGTAAAATAAAACTTCGGGGGTGATATTTAGACTGGTTTTTTAAATCTGGAGAGATCAAAGATTTTTGTACTCATAAAAGAGAACCATATCCTATTTACAACAATTATTTCAATTTGATTTCTCTAAAACTGTAACCGAAAGCTATGCACTTGTATTCACAAACCTGAAAACTATTAAGGAGGACTTCAAGGATGGAAAAAAGATTTAGCATTGCGTTTGTTTTAGTATCTTTTTTGCTTGTTGGGCTGGTAGCGGGTTGCGGGGGCAATGCGGCACCCCAAGCATCAAATGATCCACCGGTTAGTGTGACACCACCGACAGACGCGGACAATAAAAATCACGTTGCCACTGTACAGTTTAAAAAAGTAGATTCAATGCCAACAATTGATGGCAATCCAAATGACCCTCAGTGGCAAGGTGCCTACGGGATTGCAGGAGATGGCACAACTTGGAGAGGCATCTACACCGATGATGAAATTGCCATACTTTATACCAAAGAAGCACCAACGATGGATATTGTAAGTTTAGATGACTGGTATTACGACGGAAATAAATTTATTCAATGGAGAGAACATCTTATAGCGCAGAACGAAACCCCCAAAAAGAGGGACCTAATATTGAATATGGCTTGGGAAACAAGCGAATTCGGTCTTGATGGTGGATGTAATTACATGTGCCACGAGGATGATACCGGAGTTACACACCACGTCGTTCCTCCTGGTGCCAGTGCTGACCTTTGGAACATGTTAACCAGACACGGTTATGGACGCCCTTCAATTATTTATGTAACGGGATTCCCTCTTGGAAACTTGGGTGCTACCCAAGAAGGCTCAATTAGTTTCGATACCTCTGATAGCACATATCCGTACAGGGTTAGTTCCGGAACCTTTAATTTTATTAGCTATGTAGATGAGCGCATTCAAACTAGTAGAGATAACCCCGATTTTGCGGGAACAGCAAAAAACACGGAGACCGGAGAATATTGCCTCCTTTGTCATACAACAGAATTTGTTGAAACACTTCCGTTACAAGGAAAACCGGGAGAAATGCCTTATCGTAACAATGCTGTAGCATACAAAGATATGTTTGCTACTTCACCTGAGTATATTAAATTAAACCCCGTAAACTGGGTAGACGCCAAAGTCATTAGTGATAAAGATATTGCTGAGGGAAAAGCAGCAAAAATTGCAGATCTATCTAAGGATCAAATTGAGAAAGCTTGGGCAAAATACGAAGAACTTAATTGCCTGGTACCTGCATTAATCGTTCAAGATTCCAGTAAAAGTCAAGCCCAAACAATTTACGGTGCTCAATGGTCCAATGGCAAATGGTCCTTGGAAATCAAACGTGCACGTAAAACTGATAACCCTAATGATATACAATTTGATGATATAAACAAAGACTATTTTATGTCTTCCGCAGGTAGTGGTTTTGCTAGTGAAGGAATTAGATTTATATTTGAAAAACTTTAAATAATTAACCCCTTAATAGAGCATCTTAATAACAAAGCAATTTAAACAGCGGATGGTTGAACCGCCCGCTGTTTTTTTTATATTATACAAAAAGATTATTATCTTAGGAAGGCCACGTCAACTTGTTACCGAAAATAAAATAAACGAAAGGAGATGTATTGTTTGAAAGGAAAATATTTTTTTATGACAACCCTAACCCTACTGGCTATGATGATTTTTGTCGGTTGTGTTGGGGATAAAGGCGAGCAGGAACAACCGCTAGTTAGTGGCCAACCTGCTAATCAACAAAAACAAATTGCAACATTAGGCGAAGAGGAAACCGGTAAACAGTCTAAACAAACAGTTTTTATTGCTTCTGCTGACAGAAAGAATTGTGCAGATTGCCACTCAAAAATTTCTGAGGGTAAAGATCATTCACTCACTACTGCTCTGGCTAAAGTAGAAAACCACCCGGAGATCACTTCCGAAGATGTGGCTTATTGTGCAAGTTGTCATGAAGAAGACAGTAAAAACAGCATGCCGAAGATTTTACACTCCAACCATTATGCAGAAGGCAGCCATTTTACAGGTATTTATGCAGGTTCTTGCGTTCATTGTCATAAACTTACGGAAAATGGAACTTTGCCGGTTGCCGGCTTAGAACTGGAGGGAACTAATTTTGTACCTATTGAAGTTGCCTCCATAGATGAAGCTCCGAAAGGGTGTCTTGACTGCCATCAGAAAATTTCTGAGGAGAAGGATTATAGCTTGAATGTTTCCATTGCAAAAATCGAAGGACATACTCAAATGCGAATGACAGGACCGGCTGATTGTTTATCTTGCCATGAGTCTGGAACAAATAAAGCCTTTGGCCCCATTATGCATAAAAAACACCTACTGGGTGAGCATTATAAAGACCACGGCAATAGTTGCCTCAACTGCCATGACGGCTCCAATAGGATGGCCATAAAAGGCCTTTAATACTATCAAAAGCCCCCGGGGTTACAATAGACCGGGAGCTTTTTATTTGTTTTCCCGCAGATATTAAACCGGCGCAAGTGATGCATCCTGTTTATCTTCACAAAGCAGCTGTTTGAGATTTGCAATTGCATTTTTATTAAA